>JBBKXP010000261.1:0-5852 GCA_037969545.1 Paracoccaceae bacterium
GCGTGCGGCCCGGCATGGTGGTCAGGCGCAGCAGGATGTCGAAGATCTGGTGCGCATCAATGTCAACCGCCTGCTGAACATCGGTCGGGTTTCGGGATTGTGGCTGCTTGGATTTACCAGTTTCATGCTGACCTCGCTGGCAATGCTGGGGTTCTGGTATCACATTGAGTTCGCCGAGGCGCTGTTTTTGATCGCATTTCCGATGTCGCTGCTGGGCGCGCTGAGCCTGTCCACCGCCCGCCTGATCGAATCTGAGGCACCGACCGGTCCGGCACTGCACAAGCGTCTGGTGCGACACCGGATCTGGACGCAGTTCCTGGGCATGCTGTCGATTTTTGTCACGGCCATGTGGGGGATGTACCAGAATCTGGCCTCGATTTCGGCGTTCTGAGGCGGGAATGGCTGGCGACAGGATCACAGTTGGCGGCGCGCCCGAAGGTTTTGACGCACGGTTGATTCTGGCCGAGGTGGCCAAATCGGGCGGTCCCGTCGTGCACATTGCGAGGGACGACAAAAGACTGGCGTCGATGCAGGCAGCGCTGGCCTTCTTTGCCCCCAAGATGCCCGTCCTGGTTTTTCCGGCCTGGGATTGTCTGCCCTACGACCGGATATCGCCGAACGCCGAGGTGTCTGCGGCGCGGATGTCGACGCTGGCCGGGCTTGTCCACACGATGCCGCCGAAATTTGTCCTGCTCACAACGCTGAACGCGGCTAGCCAGCGGGTGCCAGCCCGCGATCTGATGCGCAAGGCGGTGTTCACAGCCCGTGTCGGTGACCGGATTGACGAGGCGGCTTTGCGCGGGTTTCTGGTACGCATGGGGTTCACCCAGTCGCCCACCGTCACTGAACCAGGTGATTACGCAGTGCGCGGCGGGATCATCGACATTTATGCGCCGGGCGACGGCGGGCCGGTGCGCCTTGACCTGTTCGGCGATGTTCTGGATGGAGCGCGGCGTTTCGATCCGTCAACCCAACGGACGACAGAAAAGCTGGACTTCATCGAGTTGGCGCCGGTGTCCGAAGTGATCCTTGACGAGGCGGCGATCACCCGGTTCCGACAGAACTATCGCATCGAATTCGGCGCCGCCGGGACTGATGATCCTTTGTATGAAGCGGTATCAGCAGGCCGCAAACATGCAGGGATCGAACACTGGCTGGGGTTTTTCCACGTCGCACTGGAAACTCTATTCGATTATCTGCCAGGTGCGACAGTGACGCTGGATGATCAGGTCACGCCGACGCGGCTGGCCCGTTGGGCGTCGATTTCTGACCAGTATGAGACCCGCCAGCACGCGCTGACACAGAGAAACCGGATGGATTCGGTCTATAAACCTGCACCACCGGGCCTGTTGTATCTGGACGATGCGGCTTGGGAGGGAGCGATCGCAGACACCCGCGTTCTGCAATTCAACCCTTTGCCGCAGGCGTTGGGGCCGGGTGTAATCGACGCGGGCGGGCGGATCGGGCGCGATTTTGCGCCGGAGCGCCAGCAAGAAAAAATCAGTCTTTTCGGTGCTTTGGCGACCCACGTAAAGGCGCGGATGGACCGCGGCCCGGTGGTCATCGCGTCCTATTCCGAAGGTGCCCGCGAACGCTTGACCGGATTGATCGAGGACGAAGGCGTGGCCGAGGCGATTCCGATCACTGACTTTGCACGGGTCGGCAAGCGCGGCGTGCACCTGGCGGTCTGGCCGCTCGATCATGGCTTTGAAACTGCAGATCTGACGGTAATTTCGGAACAGGACGTGCTGGGCGACCGTCTGATCCGGCAGGCCAAGCGCAAACGTCGGGCCGAGAATTTCCTGACCGAAGCGCAAAGCCTGAGCCCCGGCGATCTGGTGGTTCACGTCGATCACGGCGTCGGCCGTTATCAGGGACTCGAGGTGGTGACGGCACTGGGGGCGGCGCACGAATGCCTGCTGCTGGAATATGCCGAGAATTCCAAACTGTATCTGCCGGTCGAGAACATCGAGCTGTTGTCCAAGTTCGGCCATGAAGAGGGGCTGCTGGACAAGCTGGGCGGCGGTGCGTGGCAGGCGAAAAAATCGCGCCTCAAGGAACGCATCCGGCTGATGGCCGAACGGTTGATCCGGGTTGCCGCCGAACGTGCGCTGCGACACGCGCCGGTGCTGACCCCGCCGGACGGTATGTGGGACCAGTTTCTTGCCCGGTTTCCCTACGCCGAAACCGAGGATCAACTGGCGGCCATTGACGACGTGCTGAATGACATCGAGTCCGGCCGTCCGATGGACCGATTGATTTGCGGCGATGTCGGTTTCGGCAAGACCGAGGTGGCGATCCGCGCTGCATTTGTCGCGGCGATGTCGGGCGTGCAAGTTGCCATTGTGGCGCCGACGACCCTGCTGGCGCGCCAGCACTACAAGGGTTTCGCCGAACGGTTTCGCGGATTTCCGATTGCTGTCAAACCGTTGTCGCGCTTTGTTTCAGCGCGGGATGCTGCCCTGACACGCGCGGGGATAGCCGATGGGTCGGTGAACATCGTGATCGGCACCCATGCACTCCTCGCCAACTCGATCCGGTTCAAGAACCTTGGCCTGCTGGTCATCGACGAAGAACAGCACTTTGGCGTTCAGCACAAGGAACGGCTGAAGCAGATGCGCACCGATATCCATGTTCTGACATTAACAGCGACGCCTATCCCGCGAACATTGCAGCTGAGTCTGTCGGGTGTGCGCGACCTGTCGATCATCGGGACGCCACCGATCGACCGGTTGGCAATTCGCACCTATGTCAGCGAATTTGACACGATCACGGTACGCGAGGCGCTGTTGCGCGAACATTATCGTGGCGGCCAATCGTTCTTTGTCGTTCCACGGATTTCCGACCTGCCCGAGATCGAGGATTTCCTGCGCCGCGAGGTGCCCGAGGTCACGTATATTACGGCCACTGGGCAGATGCCAGCTGGCGCCTTGGATGACCGGATGAATTTGTTCTATGACGGCAAGTATGACGTGCTCGTGGCGACGACGATTGTCGAATCCGGGCTCGACATTCCCACTGCCAACACGATGATCGTGCATCGCGCCGACATGTTCGGGCTGGCGCAGCTTTACCAGATCAGGGGCCGGGTCGGGCGGTCAAAGGCGCGGGCCTATGCCTACCTGACCACCAAACCACGCGCCAAACTGACCGATACGGCGCAGAAACGTCTGCGGGTTCTGGGGTCACTCGACAGCCTTGGTGCAGGGTTCACACTGGCCAGTCAGGATCTGGATATTCGCGGTGCCGGCAATCTTCTGGGCGAGGAACAGTCGGGGCAGATGCAGGAAGTCGGCTATGAGCTGTATCAGCAGATGCTGGAAGACGAGATTTCCCGGATCCGGTCTGGCGCGGCTGAAGGCATTCAAGACGACGGCGAATGGTCGCCGCAAATCAACCTCGGCGTTCCTGTCTTGATTCCTGAAGTTTACGTGCCGGACCTTGATGTGCGTCTGGGCCTTTATCGTCGGCTGGCGGACCTCGCGACCAAGGTCGAATTGGAAGGCTTTGCCGCCGAACTGATCGACCGGTTCGGGACGCTGCCCAAAGAGGTCAATACATTGCTGCTGGTCGTGCGGATCAAGGCGATGTGCAAGAAGGCCGGGATCGCGCGGCTGGACGGCGGGCCGAAGGGTGCGACGATCCAGTTTCACAATGACAAGTTCGCTTCGCCCAAGGTGCTGGTCGATTTTATCCACGGGCAAAAGGGACTGGCAAAGGTCAAGGACAACAAAATCATCATCCGACGCGACTGGAAAATGGACAACGACAAGATCAGGGGCGCCTTTGCCATTGCCCGCGATCTGGCCGACCGATTGGCAGCCGAGCGCAAGCAACTGGCTTGACGGCGTCAAGGAAACTCGCCAGCCCATAGCCGCGTTGATATCTTGACTTTCGTTGCCGCCTACAAGTTGTTAGGGTCGTCGCGTTCGTTCAGTTAATGATAAACGATTTGGATATGACCCGGATGCTCTCTGTCGTGATCCCGGCCTTCAACGAGGCCGGCAATGTCGATTCGCTGGTGCGCGAAACGCTCGAAACGCTGCCGGCCGACCTTCTGGGCGAGGTCATCGTCGTGGACGACTTTTCAACCGACGCGACGGTGCAAATTCTGGACGCGATCCGCCAGGGCGACCCGCGGTTACGGGTGCTGCAGCATATGCGCAACGCCGGACAAAGCGCAGCGGTTCAAAGCGGCGTGCGGGCGGCCCGGTTCGGGCTAATCGCGACGATGGACGGTGACGGGCAGAACCTGCCGGCCGATATTGCGGCGCTGGCTGCCGCGTTCGATCCGGCGGGGCCGCAGCTTGTCGGCGGGGTGCGCACCAAACGACGTGATACCTGGTCAAAACGCGCCGCATCGCGGTTCGCCAACGGTCTGCGCCGCGCCATCCTGCACGACGACTGCCCCGACACCGGATGCGGCATCAAGGTCTTTTCGCGTGACATCTACCTGCGGCTGCCATTCTTTCAGGGCCAGCACCGCTATCTGCCGGCGCTGTTCGCGGCCTATGGCGGCACATGTGTCTTCCTGCCCGTTGGCGACCGGCCGCGCCTGCACGGCCAGTCGAAATACACCAACTGGCAGCGCGGGCTGGTTGGAGTTTACGACCTTGTCGGGGTCGGCTGGTTGATCCGGCGCGCCCGCCATTCCGACGTCACCGAGGCAACTGCACCATGATCGAGAGCTTTACAAACTTCTTCCAGGAAACGCAGACGATCGAACTGATCTGGCTGGCGATCGGTTTCATGGCGCAGGCAATGTTTTCCGCCCGATTTCTGATCCAGTGGATCGCGTCGGAAAAGGCGCGCCGGTCAATCGTGCCGGAAACCTTTTGGTACTTCTCGTTTGCGGGCGGTGCGATGTTGTTGGCCTATGCGATTTACCGCGCCGATCCGGTGTTCATCCTCGGGCAGGCCTTTGGACTTCTGGTCTATGCGCGTAACATCTACTTTCTGTGGTTCGCTGTACCGACAGACAGTCCGGTGCCACCGAAATCTGTAGAATGACACGCGACCGCGACTGGTTGCTGCTGTTTGCGGTCTATTTTGCTTTCCACGCCGTCTGGCGGTTAGCGCTTGGTCCATCACTCGAACTCGACGAGGCGGAGGCGATGTATTTCGCCCGCGCATTCCACTGGGGCTACGGACCGCAGCCGCCGCTGCATTTCTGGCTGCAGAACGTTGCTTTCGGGCTAATCGGCGAAACCCGGTTCGCGCTGGCGGCCCTGCGGACGCTGCTGTTGGGGTTGGCCGTCACTGGCATTTTCACGCTTTTCCGGCAGGACTGCGGCGTGCGCCAGTCCGCCGCCGCGGCGCTGTCACTGGGCACCATTCCACAGATCGTCTGGACCGGGCAAATCGCGCTGACCCATTCGATCTTGTTGCTCTGCATGATTGCCTGGACGCTTGTGGTGGTCAGGCGCACTGCCGCCTCGGACCGGTTCGCATGGTATCCGGTATTGGGTGCGGTTGCGGGTTTCGGCGTCTTGTCAAAGCCGAATTATTTTTTTTTCCTGGCTTCGCTGGCGCTGGCTGTGGTGACAATGCCGGCCTTGCGGCGGGCATTCCGGCCGCGCGGCCTGCTGGTCGCTCTCGCTGTCGCGTTGGCAATCCTTGCGGCCCCGGCGTGGTGGATTTGGAGCCACCCGGTGCTTGCCGCCAGCTCGGCCGACATGTTCCAGACCCGCGCGGGTGGGGCTGTACCGGGGCTGATCGCCGCGGCGGGATTCCTGGCCGAATTCTTCTGGCTCTGCGCGGTTGTCATGGTGGTGTTCCTGATCTTCTGGCGCGCGCCCGGTCGTCGTCCCGACTGGCGCGGGCCACTGGCGACGCTGCTGGCGCGCACCGGC
>JBBKXP010000262.1:0-14320 GCA_037969545.1 Paracoccaceae bacterium
GTTCTGGCGCAGGCGGATGGCGGCCGGGCGAATGTCACGACAGACTTTGCCGCGAGCCTGGACGCGATCATCGCATGCATCGAGAGGGCCGCAGATCTGGCCGGAATCACGACGCCGCAGCGGTTGTCGGCGGCGGTACATCTGGGGTTGGCCGGCGTCACCTCGAACAAGATCGCCAGTAGGGTTGCACAGGGCATGCCGTACCGGCGGATCGGCGTCACCGATGACCGGCCGACCGCAGTAGCCGGGGCTTTGAGCGGGCGCGACGGATACCTGCTGGCGATCGGGACGGGCAGCTTTGCCGCCGCTAGCCAGAACGGAAAAATGCGCTATGTCGGCGGCTGGGGGTTTCCGGCCTCGGATCAGGGGTCGGGCGCATGGTTGGGGCGGCGGCTGATCGAACAGGTGTTTCTGGCAGTGGATCAGGTGATTCCACACAGTCCGCTGACCCGCGCCACCCTTGCCGGTTTCGACCAAGACCCTGACAATGTCGTGGCCTTCAGCCGCGCCGCGCAACCCGACGCCTACGGCGCCCTGGCACCGCAGATCGTCGCGACGGCCGCGCAGGGCGACCCGATAGGCCTGCTGATCATGCGTGACGGCGCGGCACACCTCGAAGCCAGCCTGCGGGCGCTCGATTATCAAACCGGCGACGCGCTTTGCCTGATTGGTGGAGTGGCGCGGCATTATGCGACCTATCTGGCCGACCCATTCATCACCAACCTGATTGCGCCCAAAGGAACCAGTCTGCAAGGTGCCTTGCATTTGGCCGCCCAGATCGGCCCGGCGGTGGCACAATGACAGTAACCGCATTTCTTGACCCCGCCCTGTGGCTGTCCGAAAGCGCCGGGCCGCGTTATCTGCAACTGCGCAAGCGGATCGCCGAAGCGGTCACGCAAGGCATCCTTCTGCCCGGCAACCCGCTGCCCCCGGAACGCGAAATCGCCAGCCTGACCGACCTGTCCCGAGTCACCGTGCGCAAGGCCATTCAGGCCCTCGCAAGCGAAGGACTGGTGGTGCAGAAACAAGGTTCAGGATCGTTCGTTTCAGGTATGGCACCTAAAATCGAACAATCGCTGTCGCGGCTGACGTCGTTCACCGAAGACATGACACGCCGCGGCCTCGTCTCGACCTCGCGCTGGCTTGAACGCGGTCTTTACATGCCCTCGCCCGACGAAGTCATCGCGCTGGCGCTTTCTGCAGACGAGTCCGTGACGCGGATTGCCCGGTTGCGAAGTGCCGGCGACAAGCCGATGGCAATCGAGCGGGCCTCGCTACCGGTTGACATCCTGCCCGACCCGTTTGTCGTCGAGACCTCGCTTTACGAGGCCCTGGAACGCGATGGCCACCGACCGGTTCGCGCGCTCCAGAAGATTTCTGCGATCAATCTGTCAGAAGCCGATGCCGCGCTGCTTGCGGTTTCGCCGGGTGACGCCGGGCTGAAGATCGAACGCGTGTCGTACCTGAACAGTGGCCGGGTCGCCGAATTCACCCAATCGCTATACCGCGGCGACGCCTACAACTTTGTCGCGGAACTCAGACTGTCAAAGGATTAGCCATGCCTGCCCAATCCCACATGAACCGCGAAATCCTCGAAATTCCGGCCGCCGTCGAAACGCTGCTGACAAAAGGCGAGACTGGCATCAAGGCCGCTGCAGCGGCCCTCGCCGACCGCGATCCGGCCTTCATGATCTCGGTGGCCCGTGGATCGTCCGATCATGCCGCGACTTACTTCAAATACGCCAGCGAGCTGTTGGCCGGAATTCCCGTCGCCTCGGTCGGTCCGTCGGTCGCATCGATCTACGAGCGCAAGCTGAAACTTCAGGGCAGCGTCTGCCTTGCGATATCTCAGTCAGGCAAAAGCCCCGACATCGTCCGCATGGCCGAAATGGCCCGCCAGCAGGGTGCGCTGACCCTGGTGATGACGAACCATCCCGACAGCGATCTGGCACAGGCGGGGAACCATACGCTGAACCTGCATGCCGGGGCCGAGGTCAGCGTCGCGGCGACGAAGACCTTTGTAACTTCGGTCGTCTCGGCGCTTTGGCTGCTGGCCGAATGGCAGAACGATGCCGACCTGCTGGCCGCGATCTGGCAGTTGCCAAAAGCACTCGATCAGGCGGCAAGAACGGATTGGAGTGCGCTGGGCGACCAGATTGCCTCGCGTCAGTCGCTCTACTGCCTTGGGCGCGGACCTGCCTATGCGATTTCCAACGAGGCCGCGCTCAAATTCAAGGAAACCTGCCAGTTACATGCCGAGTCCTATTCCTCGGCCGAAGTGCTGCACGGCCCCGTATCGATCATCGACCGGGGGTTTCCGGTGCTTGCCCTCGCCGCGGCCGATCAGGCCGAACAGGCCGTCGTCGGGGTCGCCGATGCGCTTGCCGCCAAAGGCGCCGCGGTCTTTGTCACGTCGGACAAGGCGACAGGTGCGACCCGCCTGCCCTGCGCGCGCACGGCGCATCCGCTGACCGACCCGATTGCGCTGATCGTGTCCTTCTATGCACTGGTCGAACAGATCGCGGTGTCGCGCGGCATCGACCCCGACGCCCCCCGCCACCTCAGGAAAGTGACTGAAACCGTATGACCCGCCGCGCCTACACCGGGGCCGACATCTTTGACGGTTCGGCGCTGCACACCGGCAAGGCATTGCTGGTCAACGGCATGATTTGCGGCCGCATCGTCGCGACTGGTGATATCCCGGCTGATTACCCGACTGTCGCTGTCAGCGGCGGCACGATCATGCCCGGATTTGTCGATCTTCAGGTCAACGGCGGCGGCGGTGTCATGTTCAATGACAAAACCTCGCTTGACGGCTTGATCGCCATTGCCGGGGCGCACGCCACAACCGGCACGCGGGCATTGCTGCCGACGCTGATCACGGACACGTCCGAACGTACCCGTGCTGCCGTCGATGCGGTCGAAGCGGCGATCGCCGCACGGGTGCCGGGGATCGTCGGCATCCATCTTGAAGGGCCACATCTGTCGCTTGCCAGAAAAGGTGCCCACGATTCGGCCCTGATCCGGCGAATGGATGCCGATGACGAGGCATTCCTGACGGAGGCCGCCCGCCGCCTGCCAAATGTCATGGTCACTGTCGCTCCGGAAAGTGTGACGATGGATCAGATTGCCCAGTTGTCCGCGGCCGGCATCATCGTTTCGCTGGGGCACACGGATTGCAGCCTGGACGTCGCCGAAGCCGCGTTTGCCGCCGGCGCCCGCTGCGTCACGCATCTGTTCAATGCGATGAGCCAGATCGGCAACCGCGACCCCGGACTGGTCGGGGCCACGCTGAACGGCCCGACAGTCTCGGCCGGGCTGATCGCCGACATGATCCACGTCCATACTTCAAACATGCGTCTTGCGATGGCGGCCAAACGCTCACCGGGCAGGATATTTCTGGTGACAGATGCGATGGCGACAGCCGGATCGGACATCACCGAATTCACCCTGAACGCCCGTCGGGTCCTGCGGCGTGACAACAGGCTCACTCTCGAAGACGGCACCCTCGCGGGGGCCGATTTGGATATGCCGACGGCGATTGGCGTGATGATCGACAAGGTTGGCATCGCTGCTGCCGATGCTTTCGCAATGGCGACCTCCGCCCCGGCGACATTGTTGCGCCAGCCGCACGGAAACGGCCACCTTGCGCCCGGTCAGGCATGGCGCGGCGTGCACTTTTTCCGGGCAGATGATCAGACCGGCCCGGACGGGCCGCACTATCGTTGCATGGATCTGTAACTGATCTCTTTCTGCCTTGGGCCCCGGCAATTGCTTGCCAATCTCGCTGGGTGGACGGGTCAGGGCCGGGTTTTCACCTTTTGCAAAGGATTCGCGTAAGTTGGGACGCTTCGGCTGCCGGCACGCTGCCTCAAGCGGCAGTATTAGCAGGCGTGCGACCCCCGGCCGCGGCAGGCGCGAAGATCTCAGAAGTCAACAAATTGGACGCATTCAAATTTGCGCCCGCAATACCACGAGATTCAAAGCCCTAAATCTTGCCAATCCGGAATCCACGCGACAGATGATTGCGCATTGAAAACAGCAGCACGGCACCCGGCACCATGGATGCAACCGTCACTGCCATCACCAGACCGATGTCGGTTTGAAATCCGAACAGGGCATTGATCGCCATGCTGATCGGCTTGCCGTTGGTGGTGGTCAGGATCCGGGCGAATACGACCTCGACCCATGAGAACATGAAGCAGAAAAAGGCTGTCACGGCGATACCGGGTGCGATTTGTGGCACCAGGAAGGTCCAGATGAAGCGTCTGCGGGAATATCCATCGAGGAATGTGGTTTCGTCGAATTCCCTCGGGATGGCAGATATGAAACTCTGCAAAATCCAGATCGAGATTGGGAGGTTGAACAGGCAATGCGCCAAGGCGATGCCAAACACCGAATTCACGATCCCAAGGGCCGAAAACAGTTGAAATATCGGCAAGGTCAGAACGACGGGTGGCGTAATCCGAAACGCGATGAATGCAAAGAAGATGTGCTTGTCCCCCGGAAATGACATGCGCGAAAAGGCGTAGGCGGCGGGGATCGCGACAGGCACCGTAATGCAAATGTTGATCAGGACATAGGCGATCGAATTGCCAAATGCTGATCGCAGGTTGGGATCGGTCAGTATGTTGACGTAATTGCCCAATGTAACGGTGCCGACCGCGATACCTGCTTGCGGCAGGGTAGCGACAAAGCTGAGCATCGTCATTTGGACGAGCGGCAGACACACAAAGCAAATGAATACCGACAAGACGACGGCTTTGATGAAGGGGAGAGTCCGGATTAACATATACATCACGCCTCATTTGCCTTTGGCTTGTCCGGTTGGTTTTGGGCCTTGGTAAATACCCAAGCGACCGTCAAGACGATCAGGAAATAGATCACTGAACGCGCCGCGGACGGGCCGTAGTTGAAGGCCTTGATGTCCTCGCCCAGATCAACGGCAAGGAACATCGTGGCGCTGTCCGGGCCACCGGCATTGATTGGAAAGGCTTCGGTATAGATCATGAAGGAATCCATGAAGCGCAGCAAAATGGCCATGAGGAGGACATGCCGCAGTTTTGGCAACTGGATATGGCGAAACACTTGCCAAGGGCTCGCGCCGTCAATGTCAGCGGCTTGATAGTAGGCAGCCGGAATCGTTGTCAGCGCGGAATAGCACAAGATCACAACCAGGCTGGTCCAGTGCCAGGTGTCCATGACGATGATGACAGCCCATGTTTGAACGATCGACAACTTCCAGTCGGTCGTCCATCCAATGGACGCCAGAATGCGCCCCAGAAGACCCGTGTCAGGTTGCAGCAGACTGAGCCAGAGCGCCGGGATCATGTTCCACGGCACCAAAAGCGGCAACGCCACGGCAGCAAGTGCAAAACCGACCCCGACCCCGCGTCTTGGGATGCAAAGCGCAATCATGATCCCCAACGGGATCTGAAATGTCAGAACCAGCGCCGCAAACAGTGTGCTGCGCCCAAAGCTGGACCAGAATCGCTCCGAGTTGATGATTTCGGCATACCATTCTGTCCCCACCCAGAACCGCTGGTCCAGAATGAAGATTTCAAAGAACGAATAATTGATGACAGTGATCAGGGGAATGAGGCCAACAAGGCCCAAAAGCAGGGCCGCAGGCAGGACGAACAGCCAACCTGTCCGATTGCGCTCCTTCATTAGAACCTCTTTTTTGGACGTCGAACAGCCTGATTCAGACCGTTACAACATCAGTTCCCCATCGGCTGCAGTCGGTACGGAGTTTTTCGGGTAATGTGCCGTCGGTGAACAGGACATTGACCTGGCTCAGGGAACAGATTGTAAGCGGCGCCTTGCGTTGAAACTTGAGGCGGTCGGCGACAACCATCACATTGCGGGAACGTTGGATGGCGCTGCGGCTCACCAGAACTTCCTGACCGTCAAAGTCGAGAAGGTCGCCGTCTTCGTCGATTGCAGAACAGCCCAGGACAGAGAAATCAAACTTGAACTGCTTGACCATCTCGGCAGTCAATCCGCCGACGAGCCCCCCATCCGAACGGCGCAACACGCCACCCGTCAGGATAATTTCGCAACTGTGATTGGTTGCCAGGGTATTTGCGATATTCATATTGTTGGTCACGACCAGCAGATTTTCGTGGCCGAGCAACTTACGCGCGACCGCTTCGGTGCTGGTGCCGATGTTCATGAAAACCGATGCTCCATCCGGAATCGCCGCCGCGCAGGCAGCAGCAATTGCCTTCTTGCCGACTTCGTTCAGGCGTCGGCGCTCGTCATAGACAATGTTCACGACACCGGACGGAATGACCGCGCCTCCGTGAACCCGCTCGAGTCGGCCGCTTTCGGCCAGTTCGGACAGATCTCGTCGAATTGTCTGGACGGTGACATCGTATAGCTGCGCGAGCCCGCCGACAGTGACCTTGCCCTCTTTACGTGCGAGGTCGAGGATCTCCTTCTGCCTGAAATTTGAAACCAAGGCATTCTCCCCGTTCGTCCTTGCCTGCCGTATCGACGGTATGCCCGTCGGACGTACCGCGCCCGATCACAATCAACGACAGAAAATGCGCGTCAAGAGTGCGATTCTCTCGTTGGGAACCAAATCGGTTCGAATCGGCGGTTAGCGAACAAGAAATCCCGGTAAAATCAGGAGGCTTCGGCAAAGCGAACAAAATCGAACATTCGTTATTGACCGCGATGGCTTCTTGGTGCCTAGTGAAGGAGCGTCGCTAGCGGGGAGGCATCGGTGGAAAATGGATGCGGGGAGGCTACTTTGGGTCAGCGCGGGCGTCAGGACATCGTCGGCCTTTTCGTCATAGGTGGCGGCATCAACGGATGCGTCAATGCGCGTGACGCGACAGAGATTTTCGGTTCGACGAGGTCGCGGCGCTGAGGGACCGATCGGCGGTCCAGTCATCGTTATTGATCGCGCACCGGGTCTTTCGTCTGCTCCGGGCTTGGGGCCCCTGCTGTTGTTTGAGAGGCGAAATCAAAAGCCGATCTCGGGCACGCTTTCGGTGCTGACCTGACCGAGCCGGACGTAAAGAGGCTGGTTGACAGGGAATTTGCGCGGAGCACTGCAGATAGTGTTTGGCGCAGATCGTGGCCAGGCTTCAGGCTGACCATGCAGGAAATCGATTCGCCGGACAAATGGCTTGCCGACGTGCCTGCCATCTCACCGCTGAAAAACGCGGTGTGAACGGCGAGAGGGGAGAGAGAAATGTCACTTGTTCTTAACGGTGTGTCGAAGGTCGTGAATGGCCAGACTCACATATTCAGGACGGATCTGGAGCTTCAGTCCGGCACCATGAATGTGCTGCTCGGGCCGACGTCATCGGGCAAGACGTCGCTGATGCGTCTTATGGCGGGTCTCGACGTTCCCACGACCGGCAAAGTCATTTGGGCAGGCAAAGATGTTACCGGCATGCGTGTTCAGGACCGGGGCGTGGCGATGGTCTACCAGCAGTTCATCAACTACCCGTCGATGACCGTCTACGAGAATATTGCCAGCCCGATGCGGCTGCTTGGTCAATCGGCGGATCAGATCGACGCGGCCGTCAGAAAGGCCGCGGATCTGATGCAACTGTCCTCGATGCTGGATCGCAAGCCGCTGGAATTGTCGGGTGGTCAGCAACAACGCTGTGCCCTCGCGCGCGCACTTGTAAAGGATGCCGGACTTGTCCTGCTGGACGAACCGCTGGCCAACCTTGACTACAAGCTGCGCGAAGAATTGCGGGCAGAAATTCCAAAGATCTTCGAGGACGCAGGTTCAATCTTTGTCTATGCGACGACCGAACCCGAAGAGGCGCTTTTGCTTGGCGGCAATACCGCCACGATGTGGGAGGGCACGGTCACCCAGTTTGGCAAAACGCCCTTCGTCTACAGACAACCGGTCAATGCAACGACGGCGCGCGTGTTCTCGGATCCGCCGATGAACTTTCTGAAAATCCGCAAATCTGGCGACCAGTTGCTTTTTGAAGACGGGCACACCGCGTCGGCCTCTGGCGCATTCGACGGTCTGCGCGATGGCCGCTACCTCGCCGGTTTCCGCCCGAACCACCTCGAGCTTGAGAAACACGGGCCGGGTGTGCTGGAGTTTTCCGGCAAGCTGAATGTGACAGAAATCACCGGCTCTGAGACATTCGTGCATCTGGATCATCAGGGTGAAAGCTGGGTCGGCCTTGTTCACGGGGTCAAGAATCTGAAAATCGGCGCAGCGCTGGAAGTCTATCTCGACCCGAAACACATCTACATCTTTGCAGAAGACGGCACGTCGGTCGCCGCTGCAGCTTATGCGATCGCCGCATGAGGGGGACGTAGAATGGCAAAGATCACCCTCGACAATCTGGCGCATTCCTACCTGCCAAACCCCAAAAGCGAAGATGACTATGCGCTGAAAGAGCTGAACCACGTTTGGGCGGACGGCGAAGCCTACGCTTTGCTGGGTTCATCGGGCTGCGGCAAGTCGACCTTGCTCAACCTCATATCCGGCCTTCTTATTCCAAGTCAGGGGCGCATCCTGTTCAACGATCAGGATGTCACGATGGCGCCGACCACGCAGCGCAATATTGCGCAGGTTTTCCAGTTCCCGGTCGTCTACGACACGATGACGGTGCGCGACAACCTGGCCTTTCCGTTGCGAAACAGGGGCGCCGATGCGGCCTATGTCCGGGACCGCGTACAGCAAATTGCAAACATGATCGGCATGGAGGCGATGCTGGACCGCAAGGCGCGCGGTCTGACCGCAGACGTCAAGCAAAAGATATCATTGGGCCGCGGCATGGTTCGCGAGGACGTCAACGCGCTGCTGTTCGACGAGCCCCTGACCGTCATCGATCCGCATATGAAATGGGAACTGCGCACCCAGTTGAAATCACTTCATCATCAGTTCGGCCATACGATGATCTATGTGACCCACGACCAGACCGAAGCCCTGACATTCGCGGACAAGGTTGTGGTGATGTTCGACGGCCGCGTTGTGCAAATGGGCACGCCGCAAGAATTGTTCGAAACCCCCGAACATACATTTGTCGGCTATTTCATCGGCTCGCCGGGAATGAACGTGCTGGACGCCAAGGTCGTCGGCGACACAGCGGTTCTGGCGGGAACCCGGATTCCCCTCGGCAAGGCATTCGGGACGCCCGCCGGAAAAGTGGAACTTGGCGTGCGGCCCGAGTTCACCTCGCTGTCAGTCGGCGATGAGGGCCTGCCCGTTACCATCAAACGGGTCGAGGATGTCGGCCGCCACAAGATCGTGCGCGCCGATTTTCATGGCACAGAGATCAACGTGATCGCCACCGAGGGGGCGCAGATTTCACCGGATATGAACCGCGTCGTTTTCGATACGGCGGGGGTCAACGTCTATTCTGACAGCTGGCGCGTCGCGCCGATGGTGGCCTGAGATGTGTACAAACCTGACCCACCCGGCGCCAGAACCGTCAAAAGGAACGCGCGATGAATAAGACGGTCAATCAAAGGGCCTGGTTCCTCATTGTCCCCGTGCTATTGCTTGTCGCATTCTCGGCGGTCATTCCTTTGATGACAGTCGTCAACTATTCGGTTCAGGACACCTTTGGGAACAATCAGTTTTTCTGGGCCGGCCTTGAATGGTTCAGGGAAATGATGTCGTCAGAGCGGATGTGGGACGCCCTGGGGCGGCAGATCGCCTTTTCCGTGATCATTCTGGCCATCGAGATTCCGCTGGGCGTTTTTGTGGCGCTGAACATGCCGAAAAAGGGCGTCTGGGCCTCGGTCTGCCTGATCCTCATGTCCCTGCCCCTGCTTATTCCGTGGAACGTGGTCGGGACGATCTGGCAGATTTTCGGGCGCGTCGATATTGGCCTTCTGGGTTACACGCTCGATGCCATCGGAATCGACTATAACTACACCCAGAACTTCTATGCGGCCTGGATCACCGTCATCGTGATGGACGTCTGGCACTGGACATCTCTGGTGGCATTGCTGGCCTATGCCGGTTTGCAGTCGATTCCGGATGCCTATTACCAGGCAGCGAAGATCGATCAGGCCGGCCGCTGGAAAGTGTTCCGTTTCATTGAACTGCCCAAGATGATGGGCGTTCTGATGATCGCCATCCTTTTGCGGTTCATGGACAGCTTCATGATCTATACCGAGCCTTTCGTTGTCACCGGCGGCGGCCCCGGCAATTCGACCACCTTCCTGTCGATTGATCTTGTCAAAATGGCGCTTGGGCAATTCGACCTTGGTCCGGCGGCTGCGTTCTCGATCATGTACTACCTCGTCATCCTGCTGATTTCATACGTCTTTTACACGGTGATGACGAACCTCGACAAAAGGGATGGCCAGTGATGTCCACGATCGCAAAAAAGGGTGGCACTGGTCTGTCAAGGATCAATGGCAGCGCCGTCGTCATGGTTCTATATCTGCTGTTCCTGTTGTTGCCGATCTATTGGCTGCTGACGATGAGCCTGAAGACCAACACCGAGATCTTGAACAGCTTCACGCTTTGGCCTCAAAATCTGACGTTTGGCAACTATCGGACAATTCTGACGGATGCGTCCTGGTACAGCGGCTATCTCAATTCGATGGCCTACGTCGTCATGAATATGGTCATTTCGCTGGCGGTCGCCTTGCCGGCAGCCTATGCGTTCAGCCGCTACACATTCCTGGGTGACAAGCATCTGTTCTTTTGGCTGCTGACAAACCGCATGGCGCCGCCTGCCGTTTTTGCGCTGCCTTTCTTTCAGCTTTACAGTTCGGTCGGGCTGTTTGACACCCATATTGCCGTCGCGCTGGCACATTGCCTGTTCAATGTTCCGCTGGCGGTGTGGATTCTCGAAGGTTTCATGCGCGGCGTGCCCAAGGAAATCGACGAGACGGCCTATATCGACGGCTATTCCTTCCCGCGGTTCTTCATTCGGATTTTCACTCCGCTTATTGCCTCGGGGATCGGCGTCACGGCGTTCTTCCTGTTCATGTTCAGTTGGGTTGAACTGCTTCTCAGCCGCACCCTGACCAGTGTGAATGCCAAACCAATCGCCGCGACGATGACACGGACCGTCGGGGCGGCCGGGATTGACTGGGGCGTTTTGGCCGCCGCCGGCGTTCTGACGATCGTGCCCGGTGCCTTGGTCATCTACTTTGTCCGCAACTACATCGCCAAGGGTTTTGCCCTCGGCCGCGTGTAATAATCGAAACTGGAGAAACATCATGGACTGGATGGCATGGACCTGGCCGACCGCAGCTTTCTTCGTAATTGTCGCGGTCACGCTGATCACCTTTACGGTGCTTGCAATCAAATATCCCGAAGTGCCCCGCAACGGTGTCCTCGGGATCGAAACGACGCGGGGTGACCGATTGTTCATCACGTTACTAGGCTCGGCCTTTCTTAATCTGGCTTGGCTTGGACTGTTCAGCGCACCCCAGTGGGGCGCACTGATCATCTGCTTCTTTTACGTCATAGCGGTTTTCCGCTGGGTCTAGGGAGAAGCGAACGGGGACCCGGCGCGCAAGATCCGGGCGACCTAGAACGTTCTTATTTAGGGAGGAACATCAATGAACTTGCGATTAAAAGGGACTACGGCGCTCAGCCTCGCGGTCTGCATGCTGGCCGCACCGGCGTTCGCCGACATGGAGGCCGCGAAGGCATTCCTTGATAGCGAAATCGGGGATATGTCGACGCTGTCGCGCGCTGATCAGGAAGCTGAGCTTCAGTGGTTCGTCGATGCCGCCGCACCTTATGCGGGGATGTCGATCAATGTGGTGTCCGAGACGATCGGGACTCACGAATACGAAGCCACTGTTCTGGCACCTGCCTTTGAGGCCATTACCGGTATCAAGGTCACTCATGATCTGATCGGCGAAGGCGACGTTGTCGAAAAGCTGCAAACCCAGATGCAGTCGGGCGAAAACATCTATGATGCCTATATCAACGACTCCGATCTGATCGGCACGCACTGGCGCTATCAGCAGGCCCGCAACCTGACGGACTGGATGGCTGGCGAAGGCGCTGCTGTCACCAACCCAGGCCTGGATCTGGCGGACTTTATCGGTTTGTCCTACACCACCGGCCCCGATGGCAAAGTCTATCAACTGCCTGACCAGCAGTTCGCGAACCTTTACTGGTTCCGCTAAGACTGGTTCAACGACGAGCAGAACAAGACGGACTTCAAAGCGGCCTACGGTTACGATCTGGGGGTTCCGGTAAACTGGTCCGCCTATGAGGACATCGCCGAATTCTTCACCGGTCGCGACTTGTCACGTCTGGGCGTCGAAGGGACGGTCTATGGAAACATGGATTATGGCAAGAAAGACCCGTCTCTGGGCTGGCGCTATACCGATGCGTGGCTGTCGATGGCTGGCGTCGGCGACATCGGCGAGCCGAACGGCCTGCCGGTTGACGAATGGGGCATCCGTGTCAACGAGAACTCGCAACCGGTCGGTTCCTGCGTCGCCCGGGGTGGCGAAACCAACGGTCCGGCCGCGGTTTACGCCGTCACCAAAGCAATCGAATGGCTGCAAAAATACTCGCCGCCTGCCGCTGCCGGCATGACATTCTCTGAGGCGGGCCCAATTCCCGCGCAGGGCAATATCGCACAGCAGATGTTCTGGTATACGGCCTTTACCGCAGCCTCGGTCGAGCCCGGATTGCCCGTCATGAACGAAGATGGCACGCCCAAATGGCGCATGGCACCTTCGCCACATGGCGCCTATTGGACGGAAGGCACCAAGATCGGCTATCAGGATGCGGGGTCCTGGACCCTGATGGAATCGACCCCTGTGGATCGTGCGCAGGCGGCCTGGCTCTATGCCCAGTTCGTGACATCCAAGACTGTCGACGTGAAGAAAAGCCATGTCGGTCTGACGTTCATTCGTGAATCGACGATCCAACATGAAAGCTTTACCGAACGGGCGCCTCGTCTGGGCGGCTTGATCGAGTTCTATCGTTCGCCTGCACGGGTTCAGTGGTCACCGACGGGTACGAACGTGCCGGACTATCCAAAGCTTGCCCAGTTGTGGTGGCAGAACATCGGCGACGCCATGTCCGGTGCGAAAACCCCGCAAGAGGCTCTCGACTCGCTTTGCGCCGATCAGGAAAGTGTCCTGATCCGTCTCGAGCGCTCGGGCGTGCAGGGCGATCTTGGTCCGGTGATGAACGAAGAGCAGGATCCGTCCTACTGGCTCGATCAACCGGGTTCGCCCAAGCCCAAGCTTGCCAACGAAGACGAAGAGCCCGTCACGATCGCTTATGACGAGCTGATCAAATCCTGGCAGTAACTTTCTGATCCGGGGCCGAGCGATCGGCCCCGGTATCTCTTTTGTCTACTTCCCGACAACCGGGTGTCGCGTCGCAACTGATCGGGTCGGTTCCGGCAACAACGGCTGAAATTCCGGCCGGTATCGTCGCTGTACCCGCCGGCGAGAGTCAGACCGGGTGTAAAGCGGCTTGGTCGCCTGAAATTCGCAAAATCAGATAGTCAAATTGGCCTGCTCACCTTCCGTTGGACAGAATCTGGCGCATTTTAAGCTACCATTTGCTCCCGCTGATCGGTTACATGGCTTCGTTTCTAAGTGTGTAGACAACAGCCGGCAGTCGGCCCCCGATGGCCTGGCAAGGGCGGCCTTGATTGGAAAACTCAATCCATCGGCCGGTGCCCGTACAGGGGCCTGCAGGTTACAGCCTTTGGTCAATGGCCATTGCAATCTGTGATTTCCGTAGAGGCTCGCGTGAAGGCAAAGCAGTGCGGCACCTGAACCCTCCCGGGTTTGCCGGACACTTGAAACCTGACAAGGACGAGAGTCATGTCAATGAGCAATATGGCAAATCGCTATTTGCCAGAGGTCCGCGCCCGCGCGGTCCGGATGGTGCTGGAACATCAGGGTTCCTACCAGACGCAAGGCGCTGCGATAGCGGCGATTGCGCCATGCCCTCCTTCGTCCACTTGCCGTCCTCAGACGACCTCAGGTGGTCAGTCGGCTTACGCCGCGGCTGCCCCCGGAGCCTTGTAATTCTCCTTCCTCACCAGCAGTGCCGAGACGATCCGCGCCATCTTGTTCGCCCGTGCCACCGTCACCAGCATGCGAGGTTTGCGCGCCAGCATACCGGCCAGCCATGACCCCTCAGGCGCGCCGCGACTGCTGGCATACTTGACCACGGTGCTGCTGCCGATGATCAACAATCGTCGCAAGGTTCGCTCGCCCATCTTCGAGGTCCGACCGCGCATGGTCTTGCCGCCCGTTGACTTCTGTCTCGGCGTAAGCCCGAGCCAGGCCGCAAAATCGCGTCCCCGCCTGAACGTTTCGGCCGCCGGCGCCAGCGCGACGATTGCGGTCGCCGTGATCGGCCCAATGCCCGGAA
>JBBKXP010000263.1:0-6854 GCA_037969545.1 Paracoccaceae bacterium
CGCACCGCACGTTCGCGGAACTCAGGTGAATACGGCTTCGAGGTCTTCTTCTTTGATGTCTGTTCCATAACGGGCAATTCTCCGAGAGTTTTGCCCTCCGGTAAACCCGGGGCGGTTCAACTTGGCTGGTTCGTCGCGTCACCTACTGCGCTTGTCTCGGAACTTTCGTCCACTCGGCTCGCGAGGCAATTGCGCTTTTCCGAGACAAGTTGGGTAGCGCACACAGCCCAGAAAAGTGCTGTGTGGGCCGGTGCGTTCGACAAGCCAGCCATCTGCGCATTCCGGGCAACTGAGGTGCACTTTACCGCAACTGGATATGGATTGTGGTTCACCCTTTGGCCGTCACGGCAGGGCAAGCGTTGCGTCTTCAAGGGCGCGCTTTGCAAGCGCAAAAGAGGCGCCAGCGACTTCAGGAAGGACCTGACCGGCTTCGTCGACGATTAAGAGGTCAATGAAATCGAAAAGGTACTCGGTCGCCCATTTCCCGCCATCGCGGCGCGTAAAGTTCATCTTGCCTAGCAGACTGGCAAAGGTCGCCACAGCGCAGGGAGTCAGCATCATGCGCCGCTTCCATCGGGTGATAGCCACCGCCCAGCGAAAGGCCCGTCTCCCTTAGCGAAGTCCTTCCCAAATGCGTCGATGATATTCGTCACCGCCTGATTGTTCGATGATGCCGCTACGATTATCGGCGGGTCTTCACCTCGAAGGGCGGCACTCACCCACAGGCCTGCGACGGCTGAAAGCAGCATGGTCGTCTGCCCGGTGCCCGGTGGGCCGTTCACCGCAATCACCTCTCCTGAGGTCGAGGCATCCAACCAAGCCAAGACCTGCCTCCGGTGTTCCGCCAGTGGGACGTTTGGGTTTGAATGGCCAAGGCGGCGCGAAAACTCTTGCTCAATCCTGTGATCCGGATCTCCTGATGCCAGCCTCGGTCGCACGATCTGCTTCAGCAGCGGCGCATCCGGCTCATCCGTCAAGAGCTTGTCATATAAGTCGAGCATGCCTCGGACTGTCGCGTTTGCGTCCTCGGCCAGTTCCAGAAAGCCTGAACCGATAGACTGGTAGTCCGCGTCCCCGCGAGGCCACCCCTGCGCAACGGCATCCACCATTTTGCGACAATGGCCCAGGTAATCCTGCCACGCACAATCACCAGACATATCAGGAAGTGGCGTTTCCGTCAGGAACGTGTCCAAGGCATCGACAGAACCGATGGAAAACTCACCGGACGGTAGGGGCGCTAGCAAATCCCGCGCGAGCGCGTTCCGCTTCGGGGTGATCTGCCCATCCTGATCGACTAACGCCTCAGTCACCACCGGCGCCACGATTTCCGGCAACCCGCCAGCGCGCGCTGCCCCGTGTGAAGACTTTCGCGCCATAACCAGCGGCCACAACCGAACGGCGACTGTCTTGGCGGAAGTCTGGCCCCGGAACACCCGATCCAAGACCTCTACAGGCAGCACACCGGTCTTTAGCGCCTCTACAGGGACATCCACAAATCGCTTACGGTCAAATTGCGTAATTTCCCCTCACCCAGCGCACCGTCGGCCAGCGAGGTTCGCCAATAGCGCAGATTGTCTCGTATCGTTGCTGTCATGAAATCTGTACTGCCCAGTTTGCATAGGATGCGTACATACAAGACAAAAACGCAATGTATTGCATCACCATTGACAACGTCTGGCTGAGTTCTTCCTTTTTGGCAACGTGACAGCCGGGCACTCTTCAGAGCCATTGACCGGGGTCTCCACCCTTTGTGACGCTTGGCAGCACGTATATTGGAACTGAAATGCAGCCGAGTTGAAAGAAGCGCGACTCACCGTCACCCACAACCGTTGATTGTGGTCTTGCGCTGACCGTTTGGATTCTGGCCCCGCGAGATAACCCGTGGCAAGATCGCGCCATGATCCAGTTTCGCACCCTTTCCGATGAACATCCCGACCTTGCGCATTCGCCAGCGTTGCGCGCGGCGCTGCTGAGACTGCGATATATGCAGGACCACGGGTCCATTGGCTTGACCCAGACAAAGGCGTTCAAGCGCGACTTCATGCATTGGGCGGTCGAACACTTTGACTGGCCCGGAAAAGGCGCTGAGGAAATGTTCCGCTACAACCAGGTCGTCAATGAATACAAATTCCCGCCACTCAAGGTGCTGCACTACCTGTTGATTACCCTGCGTCTAGGGCGGCCCTTCATGGGCGATTTCCGCCTGATCGAGTGCGGCGCGGAATCGGCGCAGGCACCAGCGCAGCTGTTTGCCGAGATCATCCCGTTCTATGTTCTCAAGATCGACCATGCGTCCTATGCCCGCTTTGAGCAGCGCCCCCTCGGTCAATGGGATCCGTGGATGAATGTCATCAACGTCGAGGCCGACCACGGCACCACCGTGCGGGCACTGTTCGCTGCGTTCTATGGCGAAGAACGCGACTGGGATAATACCGGATGGCGCGAAATGGCGGCGTTCTCATCATGCGTCCTGCGCCCGCTTGAATGGGCCGGATTGCTTGTCCAAACCCGCGAAGAGCGCGAGCGGAGGCATGTTACCACGTGTTCAAGACGCAGTTGTGGCGCAGCGCCCTGCAGTTAGACACGGACCACATGTTGCGTCCAGTTGCCCTTCAGTAAGGAAACGGCGCACACTGCCAAGAGCTGACGTTCGTATTCGATGTAGCAAACGGCAGCACCGAGCCCAAAATACCGATTTTCAGCGATGCCGCTAATGTCTGCTAACACGTGAGAGCCAAAAACCTTCAACAACTACTTGGATTTTGACCGGGGTTTTTGGCGGCGCAAAAAAGTCCCTTTTAAAGCCGTTCCAAAAAGGAGGGTTTGTTGAGCACCCGCAAGGACTGCTGCGCGGGATTTGTTGCCGTTGATAAAATCTACCCAACATCCGCTATAATATGTGATACTTTCAGCGTAATTCAATTTTCTGTGACCTGATATGAAACCTGTAGGAATATAAAACATGGGCACTCCGTCTGGCTGGGAAGGTATTTTGGACCAAGGAGAGGTCATTATCTGGCAGGGTCGCCCTGATTCAACAAGAATCTGGTACTCCGTACATTACGCCTGTTTGCTGTTGGGATTGGTAATCTCCATTTTCGCCATAATTTGGATGGCGCTATTAGCACAGGAGGGGGACTGGGATTGGATTTATGGCATTCTCGTCCTTTGCATGGCCATCCTTACCATGTTTGGCCTACCATTTGGGAAATCCTACTTGTGGAGTAAGTCATGGTATTTGCTAACCAACAAGCGAGCTCTGATCGCCACTGATCTGCCCTTTTTTGGACGTAGAATAAAATCGCACCCAATCACTTCACAAACACCGTTGGAATTAGAAGAAAGGTATGAGACCAGTGTCTACTTCACTACAAAAACAAGGCGAAACTCTCGGGGCTCATACAAGGTAGGAGTGGGGTATGATCGCATAGACGATGCCAAAAAAGTCTTTCATTTAATGCGTGAAATTCAGAAAAAGGCTACATATTAGACCACGTTCAGGCTTTTTGCGACAGAACGACAGCCAGTCAAAACGCGTCGGCCAATTATATCTCCACGACGGTCAAAGTTGACGTGCACATCATCCCAAAACGCTACGTCAGACGCGGGCTATCACTCGGCCGCATCAAGAATCATTTGTAAAGCTATATCGGCACCGCCACCTGACGACTGCATGAAGCCCCACCCATGCACAGCATCTTCCTGCGACGTTGAAAACACCATTACAAAAATTGCATCCATATCAACACCATCAGCACTAACCCATCCGCCCTCGCCAGAAAGGTATGGCAGCGCAACATTTCCACGCGGACAGGCCGCAGCATTCAACTCGTCAATATTTGCCTGTAGGTCCGTCCCTGAGGCAATCTGCGCAAGCGGTTTCGCGCTACCCTCCTTAGAGAAATGAAGCCGCAAAAGACCTGATTCGGAATATAGAAGCAACCTGCCCTCCCAAACTAATATCTGCGCGTCCAACGGTTCACTTTGCGGAAACGGCACCATATTACCCATCATCCTGAGTATGCCCGGGCCAAGAACCAACGAATAATTCCCGCTTAGAGTGTCGAAAATGTCATCGTCTGCTGTCACTCCACACAGCGCGCTATTTGTTGATTGCGCGAGCAAAGGCGTAGGCAGACATAAGGCTACAATAGCCATTAAATTTCTAATACGCATCACGTGTCTCCAACTGAAACTATTTATCAACAACTATATCGGCAAACGTGGGCGTCATCATAAAGCCGGTCGAAAGAGATAAAACCAAGAAACACGAACGCCAAAATTCTCTAGAGAACATAATTGAATCCTGCTTGGTTTTCTACGCCAGCGCCGCGCGATCCAAACCTTTCAAAGTGCAGTTGTAGCCGTGTCCAGCAGAGTTTGTGCAAACTCGAATCGCACATAGAAACCGACACCTTTTTCAGTCGAAAGCGCGCTCCAACTCCAGCCATCTGATCTAATTTCGCGGCATCGCGTACGTTCTTTCGAGGTTAGATCTTGCCCGGGGGTGAGCGCCATGGCGGCGGCATTGCCCGTGCAGAACGCCGTAAGTCCGGCTGCCCGTCCGTCTAATTGCGTCACAACCGTTAGGCCGTCGGCCCGTAGTTCGTCTGCGGCAATCATCCCGGCCGTGGCATCACCGACGATAACAAACGGATTCGGGAGCTTACCAGACATCGATCTGGTCGCAGGATCGGGGGTCTGTGTACATCCAAACGTGAAGATCGAAACTGCGATTGCTGCAATGGTTCTCATGTTATAATTCCGAAAATAGTGTTGATTGAAATGTTGGTCACACGACGATGGCCAAGACCGCGATGTCAGGGCGTCGTCGCTCACATGCTCGAAATCGAAATGCGCACATGAAACACAGCCGTTCCCCCTGATCCCGGCGGTGAAAACGTGCTGTCATAAACACCGGTTGCGGAAATCCCGCCATCACTCTGACGATAAACCATAAACCGAGAGGAATTTGGGACAACAACCCCGTTACCGTTAACCGATCCGATTCCAATCAACTGCGGGAGGTCCGCTGCGCTGTCACAGTCAAACAACACGGCCGTATCCTCGGCGTTGAGGTTGGAAACCGTCGGATCGCCTAGAAACGTGAGGTCGACCTCATCGCTGCCAGCATGTGAAAGCACGATTTCAAGAACCCCACCATCGGCAATGTCATCCGAAAACAAGAGCGGCACGTCGTCATAAAGCGCAATCGTCGCTGTCCCGGTCTTCGATGGCACCTGATGTACACGCTGTCCGCCATTGCTTGTCAGTACGGTCAGCGTACCTGGGCCGAGTTTGATCGTGTAGTTTCCGACCAAGTCATCATTTGACAAACTCACGTCGCAAAGCCCGTCGGCGAATGCTGTGGTTGCGCTAATCACACTCAGCGCGGCGGCTAAAATCACTATTTTCAAGTATCCATCGTCCTATGTCGTATCCTACGCCGCACTCCAAATAGATGTTGCGGGTAAAACGTTGGTTTCCGCGCGGTCGTAACTGCTGTAGGGCAAGTTATCGCGACGGTCACGAAGTGTCACACTTGCTTAGATTATGTCGATCTGCGTCAACTGTATTGAACATTTCGGCGATCCGTAAATTTTCCGGGGCGAAGGACCTTTAGTGTGAACGCAAATGCCAATCCAGACCTTTATCGTCCGATTGATGTGCCCGAAAATTTGAGGCCGTACCTTCGGCGGGCACTTGTCGCTGACAGCCGCGAGAACGTGGATATGGTGGTCGATGTGCGTGCGACAGGATACCACTATTTTGGCTGGGTCTGGCGTGGCAGGTGGCAAGGGCAAGTCAATGACGAAACCTTATTTGACAGCGACGTCGACGGGCCGCTTCACCTCTCAGGGCAGATTGACAAGGCCGAAGTAATTGCGAAAATGCAACGTGACATCGGGCAGGTCTTTCTTGAATTTACCGCTCTCGGTCATTTCCAATTGCTGGGAATAACGGGCGTTCAAATGATAGGAACAGCCTGCGCGCCGCATGTTTTGAACCCAGCGCTAGGGCCATATTTCAAGAAAATTTTCAACGGCGAAGACCAAGATACCAAGGACCGTATGACGCTGTTGTTCAAGGTTCTTTCCCAACTGCCCAGACATCTGGTTTCAGCGGGTATTGTCACCGCCGTTGAACGCATGGAGCTTGCGGATGGCGCTCTCAAGATTTCAGACTTGCTCGTCGAACTTGGTTTGGCTGAGCGACAGTTTAGATCGGATTTCAAATCGCTGGTTGGGCTTGCGCCAAAAGCCTTTTGCAGGACCCTACAAATTAACCAAGCACTGAATCATCTGCTCAAGAATAATGGTGGTGACCTTGCTGGGATTGCAACCCTATCAGGCTTCTCCGATCAAGCGCATTTTACGCGCGCTTTCGGCGAGTTTCTTGGTGAAACGCCCGGGAGCTATCTTGGAGATATTGAAATGACTCTTGCCCGATTCGTGGGCCAATCGCGCCAAATTTGACTGATGCGGCCCTTGGAATCCGACTTTCATTTCGCTCGCATCGTTTAGCTTTAAGCAAACCTTCGTTGCTTTCCGCACTGAAGCCCCGCTTAGCGGGGCGTTTTCCTTGACAGTAACCGTCCGGTCTCCCTGCTCTGACGCGCATGTAGTGGGATCGATAGTGTCCACCATGGGTAGTGGACACTATGGGGCTTCAAATGGCGCGCCGGACGAAGCGGCTCTGGACGGACGAAGAGAAGCGGTCGATCTGTTTTCAGACGGCCTCTCCGGAGGTTTCGGTAGCGCAGGTGGCAAGGATGTATTCCAGCGCGTAAAATTTGGTGTTGGACTCGTCGTTATATTCGCCGAACATCTGAGTATATCGATCAACAAACTCGC
>JBBKXP010000264.1:0-3850 GCA_037969545.1 Paracoccaceae bacterium
CACCGGATCGGACGGCGGCAGGTCGTGTTCGGCCTTGAGCCTGCCAACGGCCTGCGTGTGCTTGAACCGCTCGCCCAGCGTATAGACAAGGATCGCGTCCAGCCGGTCGATGCTTTGGCGGTGTTCCTTGAGGAGCGTCGCGGCGCGGGTGGTCGTGTCACTCATCACTCGGCCACCTCGGGGCGGGGATAGCGGTAGGCGAGGGTGCCGTCGTGGTCGGCCCTGGCATCGTGAAATGCGCCCAACCGTTCAGCTAGCGCAATGGCACGGGTGTTGCCGGGTTCGATGTAACTGACAAGGGCGTCCCAGCTCAGCGCATTATAAGCATTGTTGCGGGCCGATGTGGCGGTTTCGAAGGCGTATCCCTTGCCCTCGCCCTCGGCGGTGAAAAAGAACGAGAGTTCCGGTTCCGGGTCGCCGGTTTCGTGGCCGAGCAGGACAAAGCCGACGACCGATTTGTCGTCCTGTAGTTCGACCGTCCACAACCCCGCACCGCGCAGGATCCAGCTTGCGGTCAGTTGCAGAAAATCGTCCCACGCGCCTTCGCGGGTGCGCTGCTGACTGACGTGTTTGCCGCGTTCCGAGGTGACGATATCGGCGTAGATGTCGAAATCCTCGATATAGGGGCCGCGCATGACGCAGCGGTCAGTGGCGATCCGGGGCAGCGACTGGCCGATCCGTTCGATGGCGACGGCGGCCTGCCCGGTGGGGCGGGATTCCCAGGGGAGCACGGTCATGACAATTCCTTTGGTTGGGGATGGCGATAGACCAGAACCGGCTTGTCCACCGGCGGCTGGGCCGCGTCCGGGTCGACGACCGCGCCCAGCTTTTCGGCCAGCCGGATCGACCGGGTGTTTGTCGGGGCGATGTAGCTGACGGCGGTTTGCCAGCCCAGCACCTCGTAGGCGTGGCGAATTGTAGCCTGTGCGGCCTCGGTGGCGATGCCGATGCCTTGCAGATCAGCGGACCAGATCATCCAGCCGATCTCGGTTTCCGGCCAGTCGGCCGGTGTCCATGGGCCGATCATGCCGATGGCGGTATCGTCACCGCGCCGGGTGACGGTCCACATGCCGTAGCCGCAGATATCCCAGTGGCCGAGTTCGGACGCAAACATCCGCCAAGCCCGGCCCAGGGTCAGCGGACCGCCGATGCCTGCAGACCTGTCGGACAGGAAGAACTCGCGCGCCTGCGGCCAGTCGCGGCCCGCCGGACGGCGCAGAACAAGGCGGAGTGTGTCGAGGCGTTCAATCATGCCTGCACCCCCGGCCCCGGATGCCGCCACAACTCGTCGGTGCCCATGTTGGGGTTGTTGTAGGTCCGCTCGTAGGTTGCACCCAGCTTGCGGGCGAGCCGTTTGGAGCGGTCGTTTCCGGGCAGGATGTTCGAGGTTAGCGTGGTCATGCCGAGCGCGGAGTACGCGTAGTCACGCACAGCAACGGCGGCTTCGGCGGCGTAACCCTGTCCCTCACCACCCGCGAACATCACCCACCCCAGTTCCGGCTCCGGCCAGCCGTGCGGGTTCCAGAGACCGACAATGCCGACCGTCTCGCCGGCGTGTGTGTCGACGGTCCAGAACCCATAGCCGTGCAGACACCAGTGCCCGATGGACAGAGCGAACCAGCGCCAGGCGTCGTCACGCGACAACGGACCGCCGAATCCCGCCGCACGGTCAGGGTCAGCGTAGAAGGCGGCAATGGGGTCGAAATCACGCGCCTCGGGACCACGCAAGGTCATCCGTTCGGTGGTCAGGACAGGGCAGGTCGGCAGCATCATGGCACCAGCCCCCGCAGGTCGTGGACGATGACGACATCGCCGGGGTCTTCGCCGATGGCGTCCTTGTCGTGGACCCCGCCCAGACGCATGCCAAGCGCGATCGAGCGAGCATTGGCGGGCATAATGATATTGATCAACCGGTCCAGGCCGAGGCTCTCACGGGCCCAGATCATCACGGCGCGGGCGGCCTCGAACGCGATGCCCTCGCCTTCGGCGACGGGCATGACCATCCAGCCGAGTTCGGGTCCGGGATGGCTGGGCGCCTGATAGATGCCAACCTCGCCCGGATAGGTGCCGCTTTTGCGGTCATCGACCGAGAAGGGACCATAGCCGCGAAGGGCCCAATGGCCCACCTCGGACGCGAAGTAGCGCCATGCCCGCGCCCGGTCCATCCGGCCATATTCAAGGTCGGCGCGGGACGAGGCGGCATGCGCGGCGCGATGCTCGAAATCGGCAAGCACCGGCATCCGCAGGGTCAGACGGGGGGCGGTCAGGGTCGGGGCGATCATGCGGCGATCCAAAGGACGCGCTGCCGCGCGGCTGTTCTGGGCGGCTGTTCTGGTTAGATAGGCCGTGCGTGATCGGGTGGCCGCGACCGTCGCGCGGGCTGATCGTGCTGGATGCCTCCGGCGGGAGTATTTCGGGCCAAAAGAAGCTGAGCGGTTCAGATGCACAGTCATGCGGCCACCTTTGCAGGGTGGCGGTAGATCAGCGCCGGTTCCCCGTCGTGGTCATGGGTCCGTTCGACCACCGCACCCAGCCGCTCATCCAGCGCCTGTGAACGGGTGTTGGCGGGCGCGACCATCGAGATCAGGGGGCCGAGGCGGTGCACGTCCTGCGTCCAATCGCGGACCGCCTGCGCCGCCTCGTGCCCGAAACCAAGGCCTTCATATCCGTCGAACAGGTGCCACGCCAGTTCCGGTTCGGGCCATCCCGCGTGGTTCAGCACGCCGATCCGGCTAGCGACCGCGCCGGTGGCTGTTTCGACAAGGGTAAAAAACCCGTAGCCGAGCCAGTGCCAGTGCCCGATCCCCGCCAGCAGGTCGCGCCAGGCGTCGCCTGCGCTTCCGTTGCCGCCGACATGCGCCATCCGTGCCGACCCCGTAACCCAGGCCGTAAAGGCGCCAAGGTCGGACCGGTCCGGTCCGCGCAGCGTCGTCAGAGTGGGGGCGGCGGACAGCGTCATTTCTTTTTACCGAACCCCGACAGGCCCGGCGGCAGTTGCATGCCGCCCATCTTGCCCTGCATGGCTTTCGCCGCTTCTTCCATCGTCGCCGGGTCGTTCATGTCGGGACCACCTTTCCCGAACATCCCCTTCATCGCCTGCTTGAGCATTCCGCCTTTGCCCATCTTGCCCATCTTCTTCATCATGTCGGCCATCTGGCGGTGCTGTTTGACCAGCTTGTTCAGATCGGACACTTCAAGGCCCGAACCGGCAGCAATCCGCTTTTTCCGGCTCGCCGCCAGCAGATCGGGGTTGGCGCGTTCCTTTTTGGTCATCGAGTTGATCAGGGCGACCTGGCGTTTCAGGATTGAGTCATCCAGCCCGGCCTTGTCCATCTGTCCCTTCATCTTGGCGGCACCGGGAAGCATCCCCATCAACCCCTCCATGCCGCCCATCTTCATCATCTGTTCCAGCTGCATCTTGAGGTCGTTCATGTTGAACTGCCCCTTCTGGAACCGGCGCATCATCCGTTCCGCCTGTTCGGCCTCGATCGTTTCCTGCGCTTTTTCAACCAGCGCGACGATATCGCCCATGCCCAGAATCCGGCCCGCGATCCGCCCCGGTTCAAAGGTCTCGAGGGCGTCCATCTTTTCGCCCATTCCGACGAAACGTATTGGCTTGCCGGTGACAGCCCGCATCGACAGCGCCGCACCACCGCGTCCGTCACCGTCCATCCGGGTCAGCACGACGCCGGTGACACCGATCTTGTCGTCGAATTCCTGCGCCACCTCGACCGCGACCTGGCCAGTCAACCCGTCGACCACCAGCAGCGTTTCGCGCGGTTTGGTCACGTCGCGAACCGCCGCCGCCTGCGCCGATCCTGATGGTCGGCCTGCAGGGGTCGGGCAAGAC
>JBBKXP010000265.1:0-3322 GCA_037969545.1 Paracoccaceae bacterium
TTAGGAATCGGTGAACAACCCCTCAGCGGCCCAGCAGGATCGCCGGCAGGATATATTGCCGCAGCGCGATGATCGCGATGAACACGACCAGCGGTGACAGGTCAAGCGGATGGGTATCGGGCAGGATCCGCCGGATCGGCTGAAAGATCGGCTCGAGCAGCCGGTTCAACCCGGTCCAGACCTGCGAGACAAAGGGTTGCCGCACGTTCAGCACCTGGAAATTGATCAGCCAGCCCATGATGATGTAAACCAGCATGATGGTGAAGATCACGCTGAGGATCAGGTCGAGGGTTCCGTAGAGGGCGTACATGGTCGGTCCTTTGAAAAGCGTCGCAGGACAGGTAAGGGGCGAACGTGAGGCGTGCAATCCCTTTCCCTGGCGTCATGGTTGACCTCAACGTCAAGCAGGGCGAAATCCCCACCAAAGGAGTCCATCCATGTATCCTGTCGTGCGCATGTTCTGGCAGTTGTGGAAACACCGCAACGACGCCCCTCTGGGGTTCACCGAGACCCATGTATCGACCCACTATTGCCTGCCGTGGGATCTGGATATCTGGATGGAGCTGAACAACGGCCGCACCCTGACCCTCTATGATCTGGGGCGCATCCCGCTGGGGCGACGGGTCGGGCTGTTCGGCGCGATGAAACGGCGCGGCTGGGGGCTGACAGTTGCGGGCTCGACGACGCGCTACCGCCGCCGGATTACCGCATTCGAAAAGATCACGATGCGCAGTCGGGGCGTGGGCTGGGACGACCGGTTTTTCTACATCGAACAGTCGATGTGGAAACAGAACGGCGAATGTGCCGGGCATGTCCTGATCCGGTCCGCGGTGCCCGGGCCAAAGGGGATTGTCCCGCCGTCCGAGGTGACAGCCGAAATGGGCGTCACCACGCCGTCGCCCGTGATGCCGGACTGGGTGCGGGCGTGGATTGATGCGGATGCGCTGCGCCCCTGGCCGCCAATGCAGGGCTAAGCGGCCGGATCGAGGGGCCAAACCATTTCTTGCCAGACTGCGGCTTTGCCTGTCTTATCCGCCCAAAACCAAGGGGCAGGGCATGGCGATGGCAAGCAGGAAACGCATCTGGGGCTGGATGCTGTTCGACTGGGCGCAACAGCCCTATGCGACACTGGGCCTGACGTTCATTTTTGGCCCCTATTTCGCGTCCGTCGCGACAGCCTACTATCTGGGGCAGGGCATGGACGGCAACGCGGCCGACGCGCAGGCGCAAAGCCTGTGGTCGGTCGGCCAGACCGTGTCGGGCCTGCTGATCGCCTTTACCGCGCCACTTTTGGGGGCATGGGCCGATGCGTCGGGGCGCAAACTGCCGTGGATCGCGTGGTTTTCGGTGATCGTGGTCGTCTGCGCCGGGTCGCTGTGGTGGCTGACGCCGGACGGGTCGACGCTGATCCTGATGTTGCTGCTGTTCTGGGTCGGGTTTTTCGCGGCTGAATCGGCGCTGAACGTCAACAACGCCATGCTGCCGTCGCTGGGCGATCAACGCACCGTCGGGCGCATATCGGGGTCGGCGTCGGCGTTCGGATATTGGGGCGGGGTCGTGTCGCTTCTGGTGATGTTGCTGCTGTTCGCGGAAAACGAAAACGGCGTGACCCTGCTGGGTAATCCGCCGCTGTTCGGGCTGGACCCGGAGGCACGCGAAGGCACCCGCATGGTCGGGCCGTTTATCGCCCTGTGGTATCTGATCTTCATCATTCCGTTTTTCCTGTGGTCACGCGAAGGCAAAGCCCCCCTCATGGCCCGCCCGACCATCCCCCGCGTCTGGGACGATCTGATGATGACCCTGCGCAGCGTGTTCAAACGCAAAAGCCTCGCCAACTTTCTGGTCGGGTCGATGCTGTATCGGGACGCGCTGGGCGCGGTTTACAGTTTCGGCGGTATATACGCCAATCTGGTGCTGGGGTGGAGCGTGATCCAGATCGGCGTTTTCGGCATCATTGCGGCAATCGCGGCGGCGGTGCTGACATGGGTCGGCGGCCTGTTCGATCAGCGGATGGGGCCGAAACCCGTCATCATCTTTACCTGCTGGGCGCTGGTCGCCGTGTCGATCGTCATCGTCGGCATGTCGCGGCAAAGCCTGTTCGGCATCCCCCTGCCTGAAGGCTCAATGATCCCCGATATCATCCTCTATGTCTGCGGCGGTATCCTGGGCGGCGCGGGCGGGGCGAACTATTCCGCGTCGCGTTCGATGATGACCCGGCATAGCGACCCGGAGCGCCCGGCCGAGGCGTTCGGCCTGTTCGGCTTGACCGGAAAGGCGACCGCGTTCCTTGGGCCAATGCTGATCGGTCTGTTCACATATATGACAGGATCGGTCCAACTGGGCTTTCTGCCCGTCATCGGACTTTTCCTGATCGGGCTTTATCTGCTAAGGTTCGTCAACAAAGACGGAGATCGGGCAACATGATCCGCCATTTTGCAACAGTCTGTATGGTTCTGGCCCTGTCGGCCTGCCAAACTGATGGCGTCAGCCGTGCCACCGCCCCCGCGACCGACGAAGAAGGGGTCGCCGTCGCCACCGTGTCGACCCAGACCACCAACGATACTCGGATCGCGAAAGAGGTGTTCGGCCACATCCCGACCCCGTCGACCCAGCGCAGCGACAGTTTCGGCGGCTATTCGCGCGGCTGTCAGGCGGGGGCGACGCAACTGCCCGAAACCGGACCGACATGGCAGGCCATGCGCCTGTCGCGCAACCGCAACTGGGCGCAACCGACGATGGTATCCTTCATCGAGGACCTCAGCGCCTTTGCCGCCACCCAATCGGGCTGGGCGGGGCTTTATGTCGGTGACATGAGCCAGCCGCGCGGCGGCCCGATGCTGACCGGACACGCCAGCCACCAGACCGGGCTGGATGCCGATATCTGGATGCTGCCGCCGACCCGCCTGAACCTGTCGCGGCAAGACCGCGAAGACCTCTCATCGATCCGCATGGACCGCACCAGCGGCGCCTACGCCACTGCCGCCTTCACCCCGCAGCACATGGCCGTCATCCGCCGTGCCGCGCAGGATCCGCGAGTCGCCCGCATATTCGTCTTTCCGGGCGGCAAGGTGGCGATGTGCAATGCCGAAACCGGCGACCGCAGCTGGCTGAACAAGGTGCGGCCGTGGTATGGCCACAACTATCATTTCCACGTCCGTCTGAACTGCCCACTCGGAGCCAGCGGCTGCGAACCGCAGACACCGCCACCGCCGGGCGATGGCTGTGCGGATGCGCAGGAATGGGTCAACAACATCCTGAACCCGCCACCACCCGACCCCAACGCCACCCCGACCCCGGCGCGCGGACCGGTGCGAATGGCACA
>JBBKXP010000266.1:0-14437 GCA_037969545.1 Paracoccaceae bacterium
CCGCTGGACGTGGCCGATGTGGCGGCGACGGCAGCGGCAGTGGCGAAGACAGGGCCGTTCGATGTGCTGGTCAACTCTGCAGGGTTGGCGCGACACGCTCCGGCAGTAGATACAAATAGCACCGATTTTGACGCCGTTTCTGCGACCAATATCAAAGGTGCATACTTTTTGACCCAAGCCGTCGCCAAAGGTCTGATCGCGGCGGGCAAGCCCGGCAGCCTGATCAACATCTCGTCGCAGATGGGCCATGTCGGCGGACCGGACCGCGCAGTCTATTGCGCCAGCAAGCACGCCGTCGAGGGGATGACCAAGGCGATGGCGATCGAATGGGGGCCGCTTGGGATCAGGGTCAACACGATCTGCCCGACTTTCATCCTGACGCCGCTGACCCAGCCGACATTCGACGACCCCGCCAAACGCGCCTGGATCGAGGCCAAGATCAAACTGGGACGTGCCGGGCGGGTCGAGGATATCATGGGTGCGGTGGTCTATCTGGCCGGTGATGCCAGCGCCCTCGTCACCGGCACCGCGCTGTTGGTCGACGGCGGCTGGACGGCAGACTGATGGCGCAGGCCCGGATCACATCGCGCGAAGTTGCCAACCGCGCCGGGGTCAGCCAGTCGGCGGTCAGCCGGGTTTTCACGCTGGGCGGCAGCGCCTCGGCCGATGTCATCGCCAAGGTTCGCCGCGCAGCGGACGAGCTGGGCTATCGCCCCAATGTGCTCGCCCGCGCGATGATTACCGGCAAGACCCGGATCATCGGCCTGGTGGTCGCCTATCTGGACAATCAATTCTATCCGATGGCGGTCGAGAACCTGTCGGTCGCATTGCAGGCCCAGGGTTATCATGTGCTGGTGTTCATGGCCTCGAACACGGTCGAAGACCTGCCCCGGGTGATGCAGGAAATCGTCGACTATCAGGTCGACGGAATCATCCTCGCTTCGGTCTCGATGACGTCTGAACTGGCGGCGCAATGCGCGGCGAACGGGATCCCGGTTGTTCTGTTTAACCGCGATCAGGACGATCAGCGGCTGTCGTCAGTGACGACCGACAACTATGCCGGGGGCCGCGCGGTGGCGGACCATCTGGTTGGCATCGGTGCCCGCAGGATCGGCTACATCGCGGGCTTCGAGGGGGCGTCGACCCAGCGCGACCGCGAAATGGGGTTTCGTGACGGGGTGGCGGCGCAGGGCCACCAGATCGTCTCGCGCGGCCTTGGCAACTTTCACCAACCGACCGCGCAAGCGGCCGCGCGGACCATGTTCGCTGGGTCGGACCGGCCCGACGCGGTGTTTGTCTGCAATGTTCACATGGCCTTTGCAGTGATGGATGTTTTGCGTTTCGAACTGGGGCTGCGGGTGCCACAGGATGTCGCCGTGGCCGGATGCGATGACGTGCCGCTGGCGGCTTGGCCCGCCTATGACCTGACCAGTTATCGCCAGCCGCTGAACCGCATGGTGGCCGAAACTGTCAAGACATTGCTTGACCGGATTGACACGACCGACACCGCGCCACGCCGCATCAGGATCGCGGGCGATTTGAAACTGCGCGGATCGACCGCCCGCAAGAACGAGGATTAGATGCACGGTTTCAGCAACAAATTCAGTGACTTTCCCGACTACATCCTGAAGATCACCAAGGAGATTTGGGAAGATCGGGGGGTCGGCACGCTGAACCGACATTACAGCGACGATATTGCAGTGCGCTCGCCGATGGGAATTCAGCGCGGCAACAGGGCAGTGATCGCCGCGACAATGGCGACGATCAACGAATTCCCCGACCGCGAACTGTTCGGTGACGACGTCATCTGGTCGGACGATCCGGCGCATGGCCTGCTGTCGTCGCATCGTTTGATCACCCGCGCTACCCACAGCCGGGACGGCAGTTTTGGACCCGCAACGGGGCGGCAGTTTACAGTGCGGGTGATTGCCGATTGCGCCGCAAAGGCCGGCACGATTTATGACGAATGGCTGGTGCGCGACTACGGCGGCATCGTCCGCCAGTTGGGTATGGACCCGGCCTCCCATGCCCGCGACCTGATCGCACGCGAGGGCGGGCCCGAAACCTGCGCCCCCCCGTTTACCCCGGCGATCGACGTCGACGGCGGCTATCATGGCAGGGGCAACGACAACCCTTGGGGCGCGCGCTATGCCGATGTGCTGACTGGCCTGATGAAAGCCGAATTCAACACTGTCCCGCTGGTATACGACCGCGCCGTCACGACCGACTATGCAGGTGGCCAAATGGGTCTGTCGCATGGCGATGTCACGAAATTCTGGCTTGGCCTGCGGTCATCGTTTCCGGCGGCGACGTTCAAGATCCATCACCAGATCGGCATGGACGCCGGCATGTTGCCGCCCCGCGCCGCCGTGCGATGGTCGCTGGACGGGGTGCATGATGGGTGGGGGGTTTTTGGCCGCCCGACCGGTGCGCCGGTGCATGTCATGGGTATGGCGCACGCCGAATTCGGCCCGTTCCTGAACGACGGCGGGCCCGACGCGACAATTCGCCGGGAATGTGCCCTTTACGACGAAATTGCGATCTGGAAGCAGATCCTGATCCATACCGGAGACCTGTGATGACCCCCGCAGAGATGGCAAAGCGGATTGTCCGCTATGGCGAACTGGTCCCTTGCAAAACAGCGTTCATTGACGCTCACACCCCCGGCAGCGACCAAAAAGAAAACTTTACCATCATCGGTGGCGGGGTGTCGGAAAGCCCCGATCAGCACGTGCATATCGCGATTCCACACGGCTTCAACATCGGCGCGGCGGGGCAGCCGCCGAAGTGCCGGAATTCGCTCCACTCGCACCGCACGGCGGAGGTGTTCTTTGTCCTGAAGGGCCGCTGGCGGTTCTTCTGGGGCCGCTGGGGCAATGCCGGCGAAGTGGTGCTGGAAGAGGGCGATATCATCAATATTCCGACCGGAATTTTTCGGGGGTTCGAGAATATTGGCACCGACTACGGGATGATCATGGCCGTCCTTGGCGGCGACGACGCGGGCGGCGGGGTGATCTGGGCCCCACAGGTGATCGAGGACACCAGGGATCACGGGTTGGTGCTGGGTACCAACGGCAGGCTCTATGATTCCAAAAAGGGGCAGTGCCTCCCCGAGGACGTCAAACCGATGCCGCAGCTGTCAGACGCCGAACTGAAAACCTTTCCCGAACCGACCACCGCCGACGTGGTGCCGCATTACGTCGCGCGATACTGGGATCTTTACGCGATGGCTGACAAGACCCCGGCCAAGGTCATCGGCGCGAAAGGCAAACTGCGCGACAAACCGGGGTTCGAGGTGGATTTCATCACCCGTGGGTCAGCGACGGACGCGATGCATGAGCATCCCCACCCGTCCGTTCTGATGCCCATGCGCGGGCATTGGCGGGTCACATGGGACGGGGGTGCGACCACCCTGGCCCCCGGTGACACGATGTCGGTGCCGGAAAATCTGGCCCACAGCGCGGTGCCCTCGATGACCGGCGAGGCGAGTCTTTATCACGTCGTCGCCACCGGCGATCCTGCCGGACTGACCTGGAAAGGCTGACCCATGACCATCCTCGCCACGCATGTCGGCTCGCTCCCCCGGAGCCAGAAGGTCGTCGATTTCATCTTTGCGCGGGAACGTGACACCCCCTACGAGGCCGCCGCTTTCGATGCCGCGATGACCGAGGCCGTGTCGGAGACCGTGCGCAAACAGGTCGCCGCGGGTATCGACATCGTCTCGGACGGCGAGACCTCAAAGATCAGCTATGCCACCTACGTCAAGGACCGCTATACCGGCTTCGACGGTGACAGCCCGCGCAACGCGCCCGCCGACCTCAAGCTGTTCCCAAGCTTCCTGCAACGCCTCGCCAACGAAGGCGGCACGCCGAAATATGCCCGTCCGATGTGTGTTGGTCCGGTAAAATCCAAAGGCCAGGGCGAGTTGGAAAAAGACATCGCCAACCTCAAGGCAGCGATGGCGGAACACGGCGCCAAACGCGGTTTCATGAACGCAGCCAGCCCCGGCGTCATCAGCCTGTTCCTGCAGAACGCCCACTACAAGACGCGCGAAGCTTACCTCGCGGCGTTGGCCGACGCGATGAAGGCGGAATACGAAACCATCGTCGCGGCGGGCCTTGATCTGCAGCTTGACTGCCCCGACCTGGCCCTGTCGCGCCACATGCTGTTCACCGACCTGAGCGACGCCGAATTTGTCAAGGTGGCGCAAACCCATGTCGATGCTTTGAACCATGCGCTGGCCGATATCCCGGCAGACAAGGTGCGTATCCACATCTGCTGGGGCAACTATGAGGGCCCGCACGTCTGCGACATTCCGATGGCGACGATGTTCGACACGCTGATGTCGGCCAAGGCGCGTTTTACGCTTTTTGAAACGTCCAACCCGCGCCACGGCCACGAATGGGCGGTGTTCCGCGATCGCAAGGCCGACATTCCCGACGACAAGGTGCTGGTGCCCGGCGTCGTCGATACCACGACGAACTTTGTCGAGCACCCCGAGCTTGTCGCGCAACGGCTGGAGCGGTTCGCCGGCATCGTCGGCAAGGATCGGGTGATCGCCGGGTCGGACTGCGGTTTTGGCACCTTTGCGGGTTTCGGCGCGGTCGATCCGGCGATCGCGTTTGCCAAACTCGCTGCACTGGCCGAAGGCGCGGCGCTGGTCAGGTGACGCCACTCGTCCTGCTGCCCGGCATGATGTGCGATGCACGGCTGTTCGGGCCGCAGATTGCGGCTTTGAGACAGGCCCGCAGGGTCATCGTCGGCGCGATGAACGATCACGACACCATAGCGGGAATGGCCGCAGCGCTGCTGACGACATTGCCGGATCGGTTCGCGCTGGCGGGCCTTAGTATGGGCGGGGTCGTTGCGATGGAGATCATCGCGCAGGCGCCTGCCCGGGTTGAACGGCTGGCGCTGATGGACACCAATCCCTGTGCCGAACTGCCCGCCGCGCAAGCCCGGCGCGAACCACAGATCGCGGCCGTTCAGGCAGGTAATCTGCGCCGGGTGATGCGCAACGAGATGAAGCCTTACTATCTGACCGACGGCCCGCACCGCGCCGAAATTCTTGAACTCTGCATGCAGATGGCGCTGGATCTCGGGCCAGAGGTTTTCGTGCGTCAATCCCGCGGGCTGCAGACACGACTCGACCGACAGGATGTGCTGACTCGTGTCGGGGTCCCGACACTGGTGCTCTGCGGCGCCAAGGATGCCCTTTGCCCGGTCGAACGCCATCGTTTGATGCACCGTTTGATTGCCCGATCAGTGCTTGAGATCATCCAGGGCGCCGGACACTTGCCGGTGCTCGAACGGCCAATCGACACGATTGCAGCGATGCAGCGCTGGCTGAAACAGTCTTGAGGTCAGGAAAGAACTCAGAAATCAAATGCCGCGACCTGCTTGCGCCGCCCCAGCGTCATCGCATCGGCAACAAGGGTCATTGGCACCAGGTCAACGTCGCTGACGCTTTGGCGCACAAGGTCGGCCATCCGGGCATAAAGCGCCGGGTATTCGCCAAGCTGACTTTCGGCGAGTGACCGGCCTGCCGCCGACCCCCGGTTCGCACCGTCGGTCAGATCAAGACGCCCCGCAGACGTTTCGACAGAGATGTCCCAGGTCTGCGGCCCGGTCTGCCGCCAGTCGAAATCAGCCGTCACAGCGCCGGAAAATTCCAGCTGCGCCGCAATCGGTGTCGCCCGGTTTTCAGGAAATTCCAAAGTCGCGCTGCACACGAAGATCGGCGTCGGAAGTATCTCGGTCAGGATCGACAGGGCGTTGATGCCGGGGTCGAACACCCCCATCCCGCCCGGTTCGAAGACCCAGTCCTGCCCCGGATGCCATTTGCGCACATCCTCGTGCCAGGTGATATGCACACCTGTCACGGACTTGTCGGCCAGCCAATCGCGCGCCGCCGCCACGGCCCGCGCCATCCGGCTGTGCCAGGTGGCGAACAGCGTCACCCCCGCATCCCTGGCCAACGTTTGCAAGGCATGTACCTCGGCCAAAGTCGCCCCCGGCGGCTTTTCCAGCATTACATGGCGACCCGCGCGCAGCGCCTTGGTCGCATAGTCAAAACGCGGCACTGGCGGCAGACAAAGCGAGATCAACGAGATATCGGGCCTCTCGGCCAGCATCGCGTCAAAGTCGGTGAACGCTGGCACCCCGTCGACCGATCCCGCCCGACTGACGGTCGCCGCCAGTTCCCAATCCGCCGACCCGTTGATCGCCGGCACATGCTGATCGACCGCGATCTTGCCGATCCCGACCAGCGCGACCAGCATCAATGCGCCTCGCGGGCCACGGCATTGCCCCGGCACCCGACCAGAAAGTCGAAGTCGGCCCCGGTTTCCGGCCCCAGCACCCGGTCATGATAGAGCTGCGCATACCCACCGTCCGGGCGCGGCGCGGTCGGCTTCCACGCGGCCATCCGGGTGGCCAGCTCAGACTCGGAAACATCCAGATGCAGCCGCCTGTTCGGCACGTCAAGTTCGATCATGTCACCGGTCTGCACCACGGCCAGCGGCCCGCCCATCGCCGCCTCGGGCGAGGTGTGCAGCACGACTGTGCCAAACGCCGTCCCCGACATCCGTGCGTCCGAAATCCGCACCATATCGGTGATCCCCTTTTTCAGGATCTTTGGCGGCAGGCCCATGTTGCCCACCTCGGCCATTCCCGGATAGCCGCGCGGCCCGCAGTTTTTCAGAACCATGATGCAGGTTTCATCAATGTCCAATGCATCATCGTCGATCCGCGCCTTGTAGTCGTCGATATCCTCGAACACCACGGCCCGGCCCTTGTGGACCATCAATGCGGGTGTGGCGGCAGAAGGTTTCAGCACTGCACCATTGGGCGCGAGATTACCACGCAGCACCGCGACGCCGCCGGATTTGGTCAGCGCCTTTTCGACCGGCAGGATCACGTCGGCATTCCAGTTCTGCACCTCCTTGACCTCGTCCCAGATGCTGCCACCCGACACGGTCAGCGCATCCTTGTGCAGTATTCCCGCCTCACCCAGTCGTTTGATCACGACGGGCAACCCCCCGGCGTAAAAGAACTCCTCCATCAGGTATTTGCCCGACGGCATCAGGTTGACGATCGTCGGCACGTCGCGCCCGCAGCGGTCCCAATCGTCAAGGCTCAGATCAATCCCGACCCGGCCAGCGACGGCCAGCAGGTGAATGACCGCATTGGTCGACCCGCCGATTGCGCCATTCGTGCGGATCGCGTTTTCAAACGCGTCCTTGGTCATGATGTCGCTGGGTTTCAGATCGTCCTTGACCATCTGCACGATCCGCCGACCCGTCACATGCGCCATCACCCGACGACGGCTGTCGACGGCCGGAATCGCCGCATTGCCCGACAGGGACATCCCCAGCGCCTCGGCCATGCTGGCCATTGTGCTGGCGGTCCCCATTGTGTTGCACGACCCCGCGCTGCGCGACATCGACGCCTCTGCCTCGACAAATTCCTCGGCCGACATTTCACCGGCTTTGACGGCTTCTGAGAACTTCCACAAATGGGTGCCCGATCCGATCCGCTCGCCTTTGAAATAACCGTTCAGCATCGGCCCGCCGCTGACCATGATCGCCGGCAGATCGACCGATGCCGCCCCCATCAGCAAGGCCGGGGTCGTCTTGTCGCAACCGGCCAGCAGCACAACGCCATCCAGGCATTTGCCCCGGATCGCTTCTTCGACATCCATCGCGCATAAGTTGCGGAACATCATCGCGGTCGGGCGCAGGGTCGATTCTGACGGGCTGAACACCGGAAATTCCAGCGGAAAACCCCCCGCCTCGTAGACCCCGAACTTCACCCGCTCGGCCAGATCGCGCAGATGCGCGTTGCAGGGCGTGGTTTCCGACCAGGTGTTGCAGATTCCAATCACCGGGCGGCCATCCAGCAGATCGGCGGGAAGTCCCTGATTTTTCATCCAGCTACGGTGATAGATCGCGTCCTTGGACGTCCCCCCAAACCATTCCTGCGAGCGGAGTTTGCGGGGCCATGTGGCGGGTTTGAATGTCATCTGGGGCCTATCGGTTTGCAGGGGTCGCGCAACACTAGCACGCCGTTGATTGCTCGTGCCAGAAGCCAAAGTGAAACTGCGCGACACCTTGAATACGTAACCACAAAGGTTCAAGAGTGGTATTGAACGAGGACATGATGACCGACCTGTCAACCGCCAAAACCATCGTACGCTCTCACCATGCCGCAATGCGCGATGCCACGCCACAAACCGTCGCGGACATCATCGCGGCCGCGACACTGCCCGACTATCGCTGGCGCGGCATGCACCCGTTTCATGAACACGTCGGGGCCGAAGCCGTCGCCGCGGCCTTCTGGCAGCCATTCCTCGCCGCGGTGACGCGGGTGCAGCGGCGCGAAGATATCTTTTTCGCCGGTGCCAACCAGATTGACGGTGGCAATTCGGTCTGGACCGTCTCGATGGGTCATCTGCTCGGCCTGTTCGACGCGCCTTTTCTGGGCATTCCGCCGACTGGCAAGATCGCTATGCTGCGCTACGCCGAATTCAACCGCGTTGCGGACGGCAAGATCGCCGAAACCGCCCTGTTCTGCGATCTCATCCATCTGATGTTGCAAGCCGGATTGCAGCCATTGCCGCCCCAAACCGGTGCTCATCTGGTACAGCCCGGCCCGCTGACCCACGACGGGCTGCACGACGCCACCAGCAACGAAAGCGATGGAGTGGCAACCCTCGCCCTGATCAACCGGATGATCGGCGACATCGCCGCCAATTCGACCAGCGCCGAAAATGCCGCCCCGCGTGATGCAACGCCGCAGGCCGAGCTGAGCCGGTGCTGGCACGACGACATGCTTTGGTGGGGGCCTGCCGGAATCGGCGCGACCTACACGATCGACCGCTATGTCACCCAACACCAACGCCCGTTCCGCACCCAGATCAAGGACCGCACGTTTAACGGCCACATCGCCAAACTGGCCGAAGGCAACTATGGCGGCTTTTTCGGCTGGCCCAACCTGACCCTGACGCCAACCGGCGGCTACATGGGCCTGCCCGCCGATGGCAAGACCCGCGCCGACATGCGTGTTGTCGACATCTATCGGCGGAGCGGTGACAAGCTGGCCGAAAATTGGGTATTTATCGATATCCTGCATTTCCTGAACATGCAGGGCCTCGATCTGCTGGGGCGTCTCACCGCGGTGCCGCGCACCTAGCCCAGCACGGTTTTCACCGCACGGGCTGTCGCCGCGACAACCTCGTCTGCCTGCGCTTCGCTCAAACAGAACGGCGGCGCAAATCCCAGAATGTCACCTTGCGGCATCGCCCGCGCAATCACCTTGCTGTCGGCCAGCATCGCCGCTGCCAGCGCCGGGCCGACCTTGCGGTCAGGGTCAAAGAACGTACGTTTGTCGCGGTCCTGCACGAACTCGACCCCGCACAGCATCCCCTGCCCCCGCACATCGCCGACATGCGGGTGTTCACCCAACGCATCGCGCATCGTTGCGTTCAGATAGGCGCCAACCTTGCCCGCCGCAGCAACCAGCCCCAGATCGTCGATCAGCCGCAGGTTTGCGACCCCTGCCGCCGCGCCGATGGGATGCGCCGAATAGGTCCAGCCGTGGCCGATCGGGCCGTTTTCGTCTGTCCCCCGTTCCAGCACTTTCCACACCTTGTCCGACACGATGGACCCCGACAATGGCGCATAGGCGCTGGTCAACCCCTTGGCGATGGTGATGAAATCGGGACGCATCCCGTAATGATCCGACCCGAACATGGTGCCCAGACGGCCAAAACCGGTGACAACCTCGTCGGCGACCAGCAGAATGTCATGGCGGTCCAACAGCGCCTGAATCGCCGGCCAATAGCCGACGGGCGGCGGCACAATGCCCCCGGTCCCCAGCACCGGCTCGCCGATAAAGGCGGCAATGGTATCGGCCCCTTCCTCCGCAATCATTTCTTCCAAGGCGACGACACAATGGGCAACAAACTGCGCCTCCGACATCGCCGGATCGGGTCGGCGGAAATAATAGGGCGCTTCGGTATGCTTCACCTGCGCCAAGGGCAGATCGAACTTGTTGTGAAAGAACGACAGTCCGGTCAGCGACCCGGTCATCAGCCCCGACCCGTGATAGCCGCGCCAGCGACTGATGATCTTTTTCTTCTCGGGCCGACCAAGGATGTTGTTGTAATACCAAATCAATTTGACATTGGTCTCGTTCGCATCCGACCCCGACAGGCCAAAATAAACTTTGGACATATGCGCCGGTGCGCGGTCCATCACCATCTTCGCCAGCGTGATCGACGCCTCGGTGCCATGCCCCACATAGGAATGATAAAAAGCCAGTTCGCGGGCCTGCGCCGCAATCGCCTCGGCAATCTCGGGGCGACCATATCCGACGTTGACGCAGTACAATCCGGCAAAAGCGTCCAGCATCCGGGTGCCGTCACGATCCACAATATGCACGCCATCCGCCCCGGTGATGATCCGGCTGGGCGTGTCGCCACGAGCATGCGCGGCCAGATGGGTCGAGGGGTGAAAGAAACTCTCGCGGTCCCATTGGCTCAACTGGTCATTGGTCAGCATGTCGCATCCTTTCGCTTGCCCTTGCGGTTCTGTCGTCGCACCCTGTCACATGACCCGAGCCAAGGCCAACCCCGTGGATCACCTGACCGCCACCAAAGCCATCCTGCGCGACCTGATCGCCTATCCGACGGTGTCGACCGACAGCAATCTGGCATTGATCGCCGATTTGGCCGATCGGCTGGATAGCGCCGGGGCGCGTGTCGAGGTGATGCAGGATGCAACCGGTGCCAAAGCCAACCTCTGGGCGACACTTGGCCCCGACACCAACGGCGGCATTGTCCTCTCTGGCCATACCGACGTGGTCCCGGTTGCAGATCAGGATTGGGCGACAGACCCGTTCACCATGACCGAAATCGACGGCGCACTTTACGGGCGCGGCACCTGCGACATGAAGGGGTTCATCGCCACCTGCGTCGCCCTCGCCCCCAGCCTCGCCAAAACCAGACGCCCGATCCACTTTGCCTTTACCCATGATGAAGAAACCGGCTGTCTGGGTGGTCGCGCCCTGGTCGAAGTCCTTCGCCAGCGCGGTCTGCGCCCGGCGATCGGCATCATCGGTGAACCGACGAACATGCAGATCATCGAGGGACACAAGGGCTGCCACGAATATTCCACCCATTTCACCGGGCGCGAGGGGCACGGTTCATCCCCTGACCTTGGGGTGAACGCCGTCGAATATGCCGTGCGCTATGTGGCGCGCCTGCTGTTGCTCAAGGATCAACTTGTCACCCGTGCCCCGGCGAACAGTCGCTTTGACCCAGCCTGGACGACGATCAACACCGGCGCCCTGATCGGCGGCGTCGCCCACAACGTGATCCCCGGCAAGGCGCGCATCGACTGGGAAATGCGCCCCGTGCAACTGGCCGACGCCGATTTCGTGAGATCTGACCTGCAGGCCTTTTGCACGACCACGCTGCTGCCGGCCATGCAGGCCATCGATCCGAACGCGTCGATCCGCACCGAAGTCATTGGCGAGATCGCCGGGCTCGAACCGATGGAGCACAACGCCGCCCGCGATCTGGTGGCCGCCCTGACAGGCGCCAATTCGGCCGAAACCGTCCCGTTTGGGACCGAGGCAGGGCTGTTTCAGTCACTTGGGATGGATGTGGTTGTTTGCGGGCCGGGATCGATCGCGCAGGCCCACAAGCCCGACGAATTCGTCGCGCTGGACCAGTTGGCGGAATGCCTGACGATGCTTGAAAACCTCGCTGCCGCATCCGAATGAATCCGGACGTCACGAAGTCTGATGGCGCGACCGCGCATCGCCCTTGAAAGGTTGCCATCATGTCCCGCGGGATCGTCATCGGTTTGTGCCTACTGATCGTCCTTGCGATGGCCGCCGCCGTGGCTTGGCTGATTGGCAATCGCGGCTATCGCACCCGCATGGCGACTGCAGAAACTGCCTGGTCAGACCTGGCCACCAAGGCCTACCCCGCGACCGACAGGTTTGATCAATCGCTGATTACCGACCTACCCGAAATCGCGCAGCGCTATTTCACCCACGCCATTGCCGCCGGCACGCCACTTGCCACCACGGTGGAAATCACCATGCAGGGCACGTTTCGGTTGGGTAGCCCGGGCAAGGTTCAGGACTATGCAATGCAGGCGCGGCAGATCCTGTCACCACCGGGAGACTTCGTCTGGATCGCACGTATGAACCGGGGCGTCATCCGTTTCAGCGGTAGCGACGGCCTGTCCAACGGCCACGGTTGGACCCGCTTCTGGATGTTCCGCGCGCTTCCCTTGGTGCAGGCGTCCGGGACCGAAGACATCGACCGCGCCGCAGCCGCCCGTCCGGCGCTCGAAGCCATCTGGGCGCCGGCCAGCCTCCTCCCTGCAAACGGCGCGACCTGGCTGCAGACCGGTCCCGACACCGCACGGATCACCTATGCCGGCACCGCCGCGAACCCGATCGACATGACCCTTGCCCCGGATGGGCGTGTGACCCAGGTCGTCACCGAACGCTGGAGCGATGTGAACCCCGCCAAAACCTTCCGACTGCAACCCTTCGGCGGCACCCTGACGGCAGAGGCGACTTTTTCGGGATTCACGGTCCCGACCGCGATGCTGGTCGGCAACAACTTTGGCACTACCGATTTCGACGGTTTCTTCAGCGCCACAATCACGTCAGCCACATATCGCTAGTTTGGGCAATCTGCCCAACCACCGCCCGCATCACCCCAGATCGAATACCTCGCCGGGGAAAAATTTGGCCAGCCGGATATCCGCCGTCCGTGCGTGCCCCTCCATCCCTTCCATCCGGGAAATCCGCGCCGTCGCCTCGGCCACCGGGCGGGCGGCGTCGCGGGTCGACCTTTGCCATGTCACCGTCTTCATGAACTTGCCGACCGACAGGCCGCCGGTATAGCGCGCTGCCCCCCCGGTGGGCAGCACATGGTTCGGCCCCGCCGCCTTGTCGCCGAAGGCGACGGTCGTTTCCTCGCCCAGAAACAGCGAACCGTAAGCTGTCAACCGAGCCAGCCACCAATCCAGATCGGCGCATTGCACGTGCAGGTGTTCGGGCGCATAGCGGTCCGACACCTGCGCCATCTCGTCACGGTCGACGCAGACCACCACTTCGGCATAGTCGCGCCAGGCGGCACGGGCGCTGTCGGCGTTGACCTGGGGCAGGCTGTCGATCAGGCCGGGAACCCGCGCCATCACATCCTCGGCCAGCGCCGGATCGTCTGTGACCAGCCAGACCGGCGAGTTATAGCCATGCTCGGCCTGCCCGACCAGATCGGCGGCGACCAGCGCGGCATCGGCACCGCCGTCCGCCAGCACCAATAGGTCCGTCGGCCCGGCAACCATGTCGATGCCGACCTGCCCGAACAGGATGCGCTTGGCCTCGGCCACATACTGATTGCCGGGGCCGACAAGGATATCCGCGCGCGGCAGGCCGAACAGCCCGGTTGCCATTGCAGCGACAGCCTGCACGCCGCCCATGTTCAGGATGGTGTCGGCGCCGCAAAGGTCCATAGCATAGACGATCGCCGGCGGAATCCCGGTGCCGGGGCGCGGCGGCGAACAGGCCATGATATGACCGACCCCGGCCACCCTCGCCGTCGTCACCGTCATGATCGCGCTGGCGATATGGGCATAGCGGCCCCCCGGCACATAGCACCCCGCCGCGCTGACGGGAATCTGGCGTTGACCTGCCCGCAGGCCGGGCAGGATTTCAATTTCGGTATCGCCGATGGTGTCGCGTTGGGCTTGGGCAAAACGGCTGATGTTGGTGTGGGCAAACCGGATATCAGCCTTGATCTGGTCCGACAGGGCGGCGGCGGCGGCCTTGCGGTTCTCGGGCGAGACGATGATCTCGCCCTCCCAGCCGTCAAAGCGGTGGGCCATGTCGCGCGCCGCCGCTTCACCCCCGGAAGCAATTTCGGCCAACAGGCCACGAACCGCTTGCGACACGTCGGCATGATCGGTTTCAGCGGTGCGCAGGGCCTTCTTGAGGTAGGTCGCCATAGCCTGGTCCGATGCGTCAAGAAAGGAGTTTGGCGTACCTTAGGGGCAACCAAAGATCAGCGGCAAAGGCTATCACCCGCCCGGTCCAGCGCGTTCGATTTCCCGAAACGGCGGTTTGGCTATGGCGAACAAGGCGCGGATTCAAAACCCGCCTTACCCCTTGCCTTTCCACGGCACCAGAACCCGCTCGGCCCAGCGCATCAGCATGTCGATCCCGAACCCGATCAACCCGATCAGGATGATCCCCATCAGCACGATGTCGGTCGATTGGAACTTGGACGCGACCATGATCATCATCCCCGCCCCCTTTTCCGCCGCCACCAGTTCGGCAGCAACGACCGTGCCCCAGCAGACGCCCATCGCCACCCGCGCGCCCGTAAATATTTCGGGGAGCGAGTTGGGGA
>JBBKXP010000267.1:0-15363 GCA_037969545.1 Paracoccaceae bacterium
ATCCCCGATCCCGGCCCCGATGAGGTCCCCGACCCCGAACCGGCAACTGTCCCGGACCCGACGACCGACAACGTCGTGCCGCTGGCCGACCAGGCAGAATCCGACACGATCCCGGCCAACGATCCGGTACCGCAGTCCGCGCCCGACAACCGCGCCCTCGCCATCGCGGCATTTCTGCGCGACTTGCCCCCAGACCCTGGCGATGACGACTTCAATCCGCGCAGCCGGTTCCATGCGGCGTTCCAGCGCGCCGATCCTGCCAAGCTGGCCAGCCGAGCGGCACGCATTGCACCCTTGTTGGCTCGCCTGAAAGACCTGCGCGACCAGATCGGTCAAGGCTAGGTCGGCAAGGTGCGGTTTTCCGGCTTGCCCTGCCCCTGAAATCATCTATGAAAGCCCGCAGTCGGGCTATAGCGCAGCCTGGTAGCGCGTCCGTCTGGGGGACGGAAGGTCGCAGGTTCGAACCCTGCTAGCCCGACCATTAAACCGCCCGCCCGCAACCGCGTGGCGGGCGGTTTTGCAACCGAGGAGACCGTGATGAACGGCGTTCTGGCGGACCATCAGATCGCGGCGATGATCGCGTCCGGGGCAATCGGCGCGGACGATCCCATCGCGTCCGGTCAGGTGCAGCCCGCCTCGCTTGATCTGCGCCTGGGGAATATCGCCTACCGCGTCCGTGCCTCGTTCCTGCCGGGGCAAGGGCGAACCGTGGCCGACCGGCTGGCGGATTTCCAAATGCACCAGATCGACCTGACGAACGGCGCGGTGCTGGAAAAGGGATGCGTCTATGTGGTGCCCCTGATCGAACGACTGACCCTGACCGCAGGTATGTCGGGGGCGGCCAGTGCCAAATCCTCGATCGGCCGACTCGACCTGCTCACTCGCATCATCACCGACCACGGCACGGCGTTTGACCGGGTTCCCGAAGGCTATGATGGCCCGCTTTACGTTGAAATCTGTCCGCAGTCGTTTTCGGTGATCGCCCGGACCGGGCAGATGCTCAACCAGATCATCTTTCGGGTCGGCCAGACGGTGCTGGACGACGACGCCCTGCGCGCACTTCATGCTGCGTCACCAATCGTGTCGGGCGCAGCCGTGATCCGGGATGGTCTGGGATTTTCGGTCGACCTGAAACCGGCGCAAGGCAGCCTCGTCGGCTACCGCGCCAAACCGCACACCGGCGTGATCGACCTTGCACAACTTGCCCACTATGCCCCTGCCGAATATTGGGAAGAGGTACACACCGATACCGGCTGGATCATCCTCGACCCCGGCGCATTCTATATCCTTGTCAGCCGCGAGGCGATTGCAATTCCCCCCGACTGCGCCGCCGAAATGGCTCCATACCTTGCCATGGTCGGCGAATTCCGGGTCCACTACGCCGGGTTCTTTGACCCCGGATTCGGCTATGATGGCGCCGGCGGAAAAGGCTCGCGGGGTGTCCTCGAGGTGCGCTGCCATGAGGCGCCATTCGTGCTGGAACACGGCCAGATCGTCGGGCGGCTGGTCTATGAACGGATGGCCGAAACCCCGACCACCCTTTACGGGCAGGCGATCAAGTCGAACTATCAGGGTCAGGGGTTGAAACTGTCCAAGCATTTCAGATCGCCATGATTATTTTGCACCGGGGGTTGTCCTGCCCTGGCCCGGCCCACACCTGACAATCACCGCGGCGGGCCCCGCCCAATCAACGACAAACGGCCCCCAGACGAGGGAATAGTGGTAGACATCCTTTTGGTGATGGGCGGTTTCGTCGCCCTGCTTTTTGGTGGCGAGTATCTGGTGCGTGGTGCCGTCAGCATCGCCCAACGCTGGGGTGTATCGCCGATGGTGATCGGGCTGACACTGGTCGGCTTTGGCACCTCGATGCCGGAATTGCTGACCTCGCTGCAGGCCGCATTCGCCGGGTCGCCGGGGATCGCTGTCGGCAACGTCATCGGTTCGAACATCGCCAATATCCTGCTGATTCTCGGCGCGGCCGCCATAATCGCCCCAATTACCGTTTCACGCAACACATTTGCCCGCGACGGCACGATTCTGGTCGCGGCGACGGTCCTTTGCATCGCTCTCGCCCTGACCGGAAGTTTCAGCCGAACCAATGGGGTGATCTTTCTGCTGGGGCTTGGTGCATTTCTTTTCGTGGCATTGCGCAACGGCGCGTCCGACGAAGACTTACCTGTCGCGACGGCCAACATCACGGTGGCAGTGGCGATGTTCGCCGGCGGGTTGCTGGTGACGCTGTTTGGCGCCAAGCTGCTTGTCGTCGGCGCCATCGGGATGGCCCGCGATTTCGGCGTATCCGAGGCGGTAATCGGCCTGACGGTCGTCGCTATCGGCACCTCGCTGCCCGAACTTGTGACCTCGGTTATCGCGGCGCGCAAAGGTCAGAGTGACATGGCCCTCGGCAACATCTTCGGGTCCAACATATTCAACATATTGGGTATTCTGGGGGTTACCGCTTTGGTCAAACCGATCGGGGTGCCTGCGGAAATTCTGCAACTGGACATCTGGGTGATGGCCGCGGCGACAGCACTGCTGCTGGCCGTCTGCTGCAGTGGCTGGATCGTCACCCGGCGCGAGGGCGGCGTCATGCTGGCACTTTATGTTGTCTATCTGGGCTGGCTGGCAATCTGACGATAGCGGCGTTGCGATGCGCGGTGCCACGGGCCGCAACCGATCATACCCCAGATGGAAATAGTACGCATAGACCGTGTAGAATGCGGTCAACGCGATTTCGACGGTGATCGCAGTCCAGACTGTTTGACCCCCGACAAAGACCAAAAGCGGCAGCGTCACAGTGACCGAGGACACTTCGTGCGATGCCGCGTGAACCACCCGCAATCCGCGCGGCCGGTCGCTGGCAAGTCTTCCGGACAGCCGCAAATCAGCCCAGTCAAAGACCGCGTTGTGCAGCGGTGACCAGATCATCACGGCCACCGACAACATCGCGATCACACTCGCCGAACCGGCGGCGGGGGTGTGAAAAGCGAAAGCGTAGAACGGCGTGACGATCACCAAACCACCAAATTCGAATGACAACGTTTGCAAGACGCGTGCGCGAAAACTGCGACGAGCCATGATGGACTCCGGGATGAAAGGACAGTGGTCCGACCCGGAGTTCCGACTGTAATTGACGGAACCTTGGAAATGCGGGGCGGATCAAAACGGGACTGGCGGCACCTTGCAGTCCGTCAACCGATCCGCCAAGTCTGGCATACCATACCTTTCAGCGGCCCAGGCGGCGGGTCGCGCGCATCGCCTGCTGGACCCTTTTGGCATTCTCGCGCCCGGCCTTAGCCTGATCGCGTTGTTCTGGCGTCATTTCTTTCGGATCACGACCCCGGTTGGCGAAATGATTGATCCCGGCATTGATTCCGCGTCGCATGAACATGCGGACGATCATGTTGATGATGGAATTAGCGTTCATTTTGGCCCCTCTGTTGCGACACCCTAAGTGTGTCGTCGTCATTCCCCAAATCAAACCCCCGCTATCTGCGATTTACGGCCATTTGGTGGCAATCCTAGTCTTCGTCGAACATCTCGGTCTGGTCTGTGTCGTCAAGGTCGCCATCACCCAGAACATTCGATCCTGGCGACGGTCGGTTTTCCAGCAGTCCAGCAGCGCGAAGTTCCTTCAGGCCCGGCAAGTCGCGGGCGCTTTCCAGGCCAAAATGATCCAGGAAGTCTTGCGTCACCACAAAGGTCACAGGGCGACCCGGCGTCATCTTGCGTCGCCCAAAGCGTATCCATTCCAGTTCGATCAACTGGTCGATCGTGCCCCGACTGACGCTGACGCCCCGAATCTCCTCGATCTCGGCGCGGGTGACTGGCTGGTGATAGGCAACGATGGCAAGGGTTTCGATCGCGGCGCGGGAAAGCTTGCGCACCTCGACGGTTTCCTTTTGCATCAGGAACCCCAGATCGGGCGCCGTGCGGATCGCCCAGGCATCGCCAACCTTGACGATAATGACCCCCCGCCCTTCATACCGCTTGCGCAACCGGAGAATTGCCTCCGCGGGTTCAGCACCATGCGGCATCCGACCGGCCAGTTCGGCAACCGTGACGGGGTTGGCGCTGGCGAACATGATCGCCTCGACCATGCGTTCCTGTTCGGCCATTGGTGGCGCTTCGAACAGGCTGGTGCGGTCGCTGTCGGCCATTAGTGCGGCGTCCTTTTTCGTATCTGGATCGGGGCGAACGAACTGCCCTGGCGGATATCGATCTTGCCTTCCTTGGCAAGTTCCAGCGAAGCCGCGAAATGCGCCGCCGTTGCAGAACGCCGTCGGCCGGAATCAATTTCCCAACCCTCCGGCATATAGGATGAAAGTTCGGTCCACTCGCCGGCAAAGCCGATCAGCTGCCGCATCCGTTCCAACGCCTGTTCCAAGGTCATCACCGCATCGCGGTCCATCATGAAGGGGCGAAAATCGTCACGGGTGCGAATCCGGGCATAACCCTGCATCAGATCCAGCAGGGTCGCGGTATGACTGACGCGACGGACCCGCAGCACATCTTCTGTAATCCCGCGGGCAAAGAAATCGCGTCCCAGCTGGTCGCGGGCCATCAGTTTCGCCGCCACATCGCGCATGGCCGCAAGGCGTTCCAGTTGAAATGCCAGATGCGCTGCCAACTCCTCGCCAGAAGGCCCTTCTTCGGTCGGATCCGGTGGCAGCAAAAGTCGGGATTTCAGAAAGGCCAGCCATGCCGCCATCACCAGATAGTCGGCAGCAAGTTCAAGCCGCAACTGTTTGGCGGTTTCAACAAAGGCCAGATACTGTTCGGCCAGCGCCAGGATGGAAATCTGCCGCAGATCGACCTTTTGCGTCCGGCACAGGGTCAGCAGCAGATCCAGCGGGCCTTCGAACGCGCCCAGATCGACGACCAGCGCCTCGGCGGCGATCCGATCGGAAATGCTGATGACATCCTCGTGAAATTCCTCAGCCATGCGCGGCACCTAGCAATGATTGAAGTTCAGCCCATAACCCCTTGCTATCGATATCAGTTGATTGCACCCGCAGGGCCAACGCCGCAGCGGCCCGAACTTGCGCCGCAACGGTCAAATGACCAGCGGCGGCAGCGCACGAAAGCATCTCTGACCGGTCGCCGTTGCAATGCAGAACCACGTCGCAACCGGCATCAATCGCGGACTTGGCACGCTGCGCAATGGTGCCGTCCAACGCCTCCATCGACAGATCATCGGTCATGATCAACCCGCCAAAGCCGATATCGTCGCGAATGACCTGCAACATCCTAGCCGAAGTCGTCACCGGGTTGCGCCCGTCGATTGCGGAATAGACGATATGGGCCGTCATCCCCATTGGCAGGTCATTGAGGGCGCGAAATGGCGCAAAATCCCGCGCCTCAAGACTTTCGCGCCGCGCGTGCACGACCGGCAGGTCCTTGTGGCTGTCAACCCGGGCCCGACCATAGCCGGGAATGTGTTTCAATACCGGCAGCACACCACCGGCCAAAAACGCCTCGGCACAAATCCGGGCGGCAGCGGCGACTGCGTCCGGATCGTCACCATAAAGCCGGTTCAGTAAGACCGGATGTGTTTGCGCCTCGACAAGATCCGCCAGCGGGGCGCAGTTCACGTCGATGCCGACGTCATGAAGTTCCTGGGCGATCAAACGGTTACGCACCCATTGGGCACGCAACGGATCGCGGGCCTGCCGCATCTGGTCCAGCGCCGGCATATACGCGCGCCAGTGTGGCGGACGCATCCGCTGCACCCGGCCACCTTCCTGATCGATGAGGATCGGCGCATTGCGACCAACATTGTCGCGCAGGTCGGTGGTCAGACGACGGAGCTGGACGGGATCGCGCACGTTGCGCGCGAACAGGATGAAGCCCCAAGGGTCACTTTCCCGAAAAAAGCTGCGTTCCCAATCTGTTAAGGCCTCACCTTCAGCACCGAAGATCGCCGCAGTCTGCGTCATTCAACGCACCACCACCGGAATGCAGGCGGCATTTTCCGCGACAAGCGCGGAACAGAACCGGCGGGCCTCGCTCAGGTCGGAAAAACCTTTGGCGCGCAGCCGGAAGAACGTCTTGCCACCGCTTTCCGCCTGTTGGATGATTTGTTCTTTATCAACCATATAGTCGCCAAACTTCGCGTAAAGCCTCTGCCACTCGATGCCCGCGATTTCCAGACTTTCAAAGGCTCCAAGCTGAACCAGCGAAGTTCCGGCAGCGATGGACGCAGTGGTGACGGAAGCTGGTGCGACCTCGATTTCAGGTGCAACTTCGGCGGCGGGTGCGGCGGTGGCCGCCGGTGCGACGGCAGCAGCAATACCGTCCGGCCGCACAAATGGCCGAAGCGACGTCGACACACCGGCAACCGAGGCCGGGACAATTTCGGCAATCACATCGGTATCGACACCGTTGACCGACATTTCGACCGGCGCATCGACACCACTGGCAAGATCGGACAGCGGCGCCGTTGTTGCCGCAATCTCGTCAGCCAGTGCCAGAACCTGCTCCGCTGTCAGCGGCGCAGCAAATCCCGCCTGATCAAGCACGTCAGAGCCATCGGCCGCCAGCGTCGGATCGGCAAGAATCTCGGTTGCCTCGGCCGTTGGTTGAACAGTCAGGTCTTCGGTTGGCAGGTCGATCTGGCGCGGCGCCAGCACCAGGACGTCCTCGGGTGGGGCGGCCTCGCCATCGGCCGCGACTTCGTTGACCGAAAGCCCAGTGTGCAAAGCAAGATCGCCGCCGGGCTCACTCGGCGCAATGCGCATCGGTCCCTCCATCGCCCGAACAACCGGAATGCCGGTCACGTCGCGCATCACCAATTTGTAACCCCAAACCCCGACCCCAACGATCAGGGCAAGGGACAGAGCTGCGCCACCATAATGTACCAACGCCCCGGCCCGCGCCACAACGCGGGCGGGCGATGTCACGGGCGCAGCACCTTCGCCATAAACTGCCATGTCTGCCTCACTGCCTTTGGCCGGCCCGGATCGGGCCACCAGGGTTCTTGCATTGCCTCTCCCCCGGTTGTTCGTGCGCTTTAGCGCATCTCATCCGCCGGAGTGACGCCAAGAATACCAAGACCCGCCGAAATAACAACCGCGACAGTCCGGATCAGCGCGATTTTCGCCTGTGTCGTGGCCGCATCGCCATCTTGCAGGAACCGCAGGCTGGCATCGTCATTGCCGCGGTTCCAAAGTCCGTGAAATTCTCCAGCGAGTTCATAAAGATAGAACGCGATCTTGTGCGGCTCGTGACCGCGCGCTGCGATTTCCACCTGCCGCGGCCATTCGGCCACTTTGCGGGCCAATGCAAGTTCGGCGTCGTGGTTCAACCGCGCAAGGTCAGCCGCCGCCAGCGTCGCATCGTCCACCGGCACGGCTGCCTTGCGCAGCACTGACTGCACCCGGGCGTGGGCGTACTGAACGTAGAACACCGGGTTGTCCTTGGATTGTTCCAGCACCTTGTCGAGATCGAAATCAAGCGGAGCGTCGTTCTTGCGCGTCAGCATGTGGAACCGGGTCACATCGGCCCCCACCTGTTCGACGACATCGCTGAGGGTCACGAAGGTTCCCGCCCGTTTGGACATCTTGAACGGTTCGCCGTTCTTCCACAGCTTGACCAGCTGGGTCAGCTTGACGTCCAGCGGCACCCGACCGTCAGACAGCGCAGAAACCGCCGCCTTCATCCGTTTGACATAGCCGCCGTGATCGGCCCCGAAAACGTCGATCAACTGGTCGTAACCACGCTGCACCTTGTCGAAATGATAGGCGATATCCGGCGCGAAATAGGTCCAGCTTCCGTCCGATTTCTGGATCGGCCGGTCGACGTCATCGCCATGCGCCGTTGAGCGGAACAGCAGTTGCTCGCGTGGCTCCCAATCCTCGGGCACCTTGCCTTTGGGCGGTTCAAGCACGCCGCGATAGATCAGGCCTTTGGCATCCAGATCGGCTATCGCCGCCTCGATCTTGCCGGATCCATACATCGACTTTTCCGAATAGAACTTGTCCATCTTGACGCCCAAAAGGGCCAGATCCGCGCGGATCAGTTTCATCATTTCGGCGGTCGCGAATTCGCGCACGTCGGCAAGCCAGTCCTGTTCGCCCTTGTCCAGCAGACTATCGCCATAATGCGCCTTCATCGCCTGCCCGACCGGCACGAGGTAATCGCCGGGATACAGCCCCTCGGCGATCTCGGGTGCATGACCGCAAGCTTCGCGGTAGCGTTCATAGGCCGACCGGGCAAGGACATCGACCTGCGCGCCGCCATCGTTGATGTAGTATTCGCGCGTCACCTCAAATCCGGCAACGGCCAGCAAGGACGCCAGCGCATCACCAAAGACCGCGCCGCGCGTGTGTCCGACGTGCAATGGCCCGGTCGGATTGGCGCTGACGTATTCGACGTTGACCCGCCTGCCCCGCCCCATCGTCGAACGGCCAAAGTCCGGATCGGTCAGCACGGCGCGCACAACACCCTGCCAGACCGATGCCGCCAGCCGCAAATTCAGCAACCCCGGACCGGCAACCTCGGCCAGTTCAATGCGCGGGTCCGCCGCCAGCCGAAGTACCAGTGCGTCGGCGATCTGGCGCGGGTTTTGCCCGGCGTCCTTGGCCAATACCATCGCCGCGTTGGTCGCCATGTCGCCATGTGCCGGATCGCGTGGCGGTTCCACCGTCACCGGATCGGTGTTAAGCCCGGCGGGCAAGGCACCGTCTGCGACCATGTCGCCAAGGCTGGCGATCACCAGCGCACGGATATCGGCAAAGAGGTTCATCGGGCATCCTTTCGGCCTTGGTCGGCCAACCCAAGCGGTTTACCAGAGCGAAAGGCCGCGTCAACGTCGGCGATCCGCCCGTCGTTCCAAACCCCCTGCCCGAGCCACCGATCCCGAATCCCAAGGCGGCGGACACCGCCTCGACAGGGGTCGCACCGTGCCGGCCCGGTTAACTGCCCTGTGTGACCCGGGTGCGGGCGATCATGTCCGACCCGGTCAGGCGGGCATGTTCCTGAATTGCGAACCTGTCGGTCATGCCGCTGATGTAGTCCGCCACGATCCGGGCCAGGGCGGTTTCGTTTTCCACCTCTTCGACATCCTTGCGCCATTGCTTGGGCAGGTTTTCCGGGGCTGCCAAGAACAACGGGAACAAGTCGTTGATCACCTGGGTCACGTGACCGCGCATTTCGACGACGGCGGGGGCGCGGTACATCCGGTGAAACAGAAACTCGCGAATTACTTTCAGGTCCGCCCAAAGTGCAGGCGTGAACTGCACCAGTGTCCGCCCGGCGTGTCGCACGTCCTGCACCGACGCCGGGCCAAGCGCGGCCAGATTGCGACGGCTGACGACAATCACGTCCTCGACCAGGATTCCGAAGAACCGGCGTAGGGCTTCGTGTCGCCGGCGATAATAGTTGAGGCCGGGATACTTGGCATCAACCGCCGCAAAGCAATCGTGGAGCACCGGAAGTTCGGCCAATTCGTCGGTGCTGAACAGTTCGGCCCGCAATCCGTCGTGCAGATCGTGGTTGTTGTAGGCGATGTCATCCGAAATCGCAGCTACCTGCGCCTCGGCCGATGCATGGGTGGTCAGTTCCAGATCATGTCGGGCGTTATAGGCGGCCAGCGCATAGGGCAGCGGGTCACCGACGGGGCCATTGTGTTTGGCCAACCCCTCGAGCGTTTCCCAGGTCAGGTTCAGCCCGTCCCATTCGGCATAGTGGCGTTCCAGCGCGGTGACGATGCGGATCGCCTGCGCATTGTGATCGAACCCGCCATAGGGGGCCATCAGGGCGTTCAGGGCATCCTCGCCGGTATGACCAAATGGCGGATGACCCAGATCGTGGGCCAGTGCCACCGCCTCGGTCAGTTCCGCATTGAGGTCAAGCGCCGCCGCGACTGTGCGCGCAACCTGTGCCACCTCGATGGAATGGGTCAGGCGGGTGCGGAAATAATCGCCCTCGTGTTCGATGAAAACTTGCGTCTTGTGTTTCAGACGGCGAAACGCCGACGCATGGATGATGCGGTCGCGGTCGCGCTGAAATGGCGATCGAAAGATGCTTTCCTCTTCCGCATACAGCCGTCCCCGGGCCGTTGCAGGATCTGTCGCATAGGGGGCGGCCATGCCTGATCCTTTATTTTGCCGATGCTTGTTGTCGCTGCCTTGGGTCTCTATATTTCAAGGGAATGCCAACTGATAGGCCCCAATCATGCTGACCCTGCCCCCGAAAGTTACCGACCGCGCCTTTGCACGTCTGTCCGAAATCGGCGCTGCGGCGCAGGGCAAGGCCTTGCGGGTCGCGGTCGAAGGCGGCGGCTGTTCAGGTTTCCAGTACGAGATCGTGCTGGACGATGCCCGCGACGACGATCTCACGCTGGAAGGATCCGGTGAGAAGGTGGTCATCGATTCGGTGTCATTGCCGTTCCTCGCGTCGGCCGTCATCGACTTTTCCGAAGAACTTATCGGTGCAAGGTTTGTCATCGACAACCCAAACGCCACCAGCAGCTGTGGCTGCGGCACCTCGTTTTCGGTTTAGTCGGCATCACGATGACGTCATTCAGTGGAACTATGAATCGTCGGTTCTCGTTCCTTCGTTATGCTGTCAAACGGAGAGCACCTAGGCTTGCCAATACTAGAACCATCGTGTAAATCAACACGATACGAAATGGAGAACAACTATGCTTGCCAATTTTAAAACCATCGTGGCTGCCACAGCCATCACGCTCGGCTTGGCCATGTCGGCCAATGCGAATTCCTATATCGGTCTGACAATGCAGATGGACAACGATCAGCAGATCACGCTGAGCAATGTCACTGCGGACGCGGCCGGCTTTGTCGCCATCTATGAGTTCCGTCTGGGCGAAATCGGCGAGCTTCTCGGCTCAGCGCCGATCAACGAAGGCGCAAACTCGGAAGTCATTATCAATCTGGACAAGCGCCCCCAAGGTGACGTCATGGCGGTCCTCTATGCCGGCGACATCACCGATCCGATGTCCTCGGTCTATCGGACCGAAGTGATGATCGACCGTATGCAGTAATCACATCTGTGATTGCGGACGAAAGGCCAGCCCTCAGGGGCTGGCCTTTTTCGTTTGTGCACCACATGATCCCTCCATCCAGCAAAGGATCGGGTGCGACGGATGAAAATCGCGACATTCAACATCAACGGTGTCAAGGCACGGATCGACGCAATGTCGATCTGGCTTGCGGAAAGCAAACCCGACGTGGCGCTGTTGCAGGAAATCAAGTCGCAGGACGAAAGCTTTCCCCGCGAACACTTTGAGGATTTAGGCTACAGCGTTGAAACGCATGGCCAAAAGGGGTTCAACGGGGTCGCGATCCTGTCGCGGTTGCCGCTGGAAGATGTAACCCGTGGTTTGCCGGGCGACGCCACCGATGAACAGGCCCGCTGGATCGAGGCAACGGTGATGGGCGCACGTCCGGTCCGGGTCTGCGGGATTTATCTGCCAAACGGCAATCCTGCTCCGGGGCCGAAATTCGACTATAAACTGTCATGGATGGCCCGGTTGCAAGCCCGCGCCAAAGAGTTGCTGTTACGCGAAGAAGTTGCGCTAATTTGCGGTGATTACAACATAATTCCGCAAGCCGAGGATGCCGCCAGACCTGATGCCTGGCGCGAAGATGCGCTGTTTCGACTTGACAGCCGCGCGGCGTATCGCCGGACCCTGAACCTAGGGTTCACCGAAGCATTCCGTGCCCGCGAAACCGGGCCCGAACATTATTCGTTCTGGGATTATCAGGCCGGCGCCTGGGATCGCAACGACGGCATCCGTATCGACCACCTTCTTTTGACACCGCAATGCGCTGATTTACTTGAAGATACCTGGATCGAAAGCGGCCTGCGTGGGCGTGAAAAACCTTCCGATCACGTCCCCGTCTGGGTCGATCTCGCAGCCTGAAGTGGCGGGACGCCCGGATCGCCGATCGCGGGTCGAAACCCCTGGCACGGCTTTCATGAAATGGCCGTCACGTCATGATCGTAAAGCCAGCCGAGCCGCCCAAGAAATGCCCCCGGCGCGATCCGCGAAACAAGCTGCAACCCTTGATGGGCAACCCGCCGATGCAGGCCTGACAGGTGATAGTTGACGGCGTTGCGGTTCGCCGCCGCAATCGCCCTTTCGACCCTTGGACGGCGCAGGGCCTGATAGCGCGCCAAACCGCTATCCAGGTTCAAGGTCGCATCACAAGCTGCGGATAAAACATATGCATCCTCGATTGCGAGGTTTGCGCCCTGGGCCAGAAATGGCAACGTCGGATGCGCCGCGTCGCCCAATAGGGCAAGCCGCCCTTTGTGCCAGTTCTGCGCCACCGCGTGGCGAAACAGCCCCCACAACCGCGGCTGGGTCACGTCATCAAGCATTTGTCGCAGACCCGCACAGCAATCGGCGAAAGCGGCCTGCAGGTTGGCCGGGTCGTCGGCATGATTCCACCCTTCCGCGGACCATTCGGCACGCTCCTGCACGGCGACGATATTCAACCGGCCATCTTTCAGCGGATAGGTGACGATGTGACGACCGGGGGCCATCCAAATGCGGGCTTCGGGGGCGGCATCCGGGGCAACGACTGTCGCCCGCCATGCCACCTGTCCGGTGAACGCCGCTTTGGCGACAAGTCCGCAAAAAAGCCGCGCCTGCGATTGCAGTCCGTCGGCACCGATCACCAGATCGGCCTGCTTGGACCCGCGCGGCGTGTGAAACACACCGTCAGGTCCGTAACCGCTGACCGGGGCGGCGTGGTGAATGCTGACACCATGCGTATCGCAGGCCTTGGTCAGGCATCGCGCAAGATCGCCGCGGGACATGAAACGGTAAGGCGGCACCCGATCGCCAAGAGCAAACCGGCCCAAGCGGCACCCGTTCAGGGCGTCAATGGGCACCACCGCCCGTGCCCTGACCGAAATCGCATCGAGATGCGGCGCAAGTCCAAGCGATTCAAGCACGCGCGCGCCATTTGGGGTGATCTGCAGACCTGCCCCGAACGTACTTGGCGCCGGTTCTGCCTCGTAGATCTCGACATCCGCCCCGCGCCGGGCAAAACACAAGGCCGCCGTCAGGCCGCCGATCCCGCCACCAATCACGGCAACGCTGCGGCCCGCGTTCGCCCCCACGTCAATCGTCGCGGTGGACTTTTTCACGCCGCTCGTGGCGTTCCTGCGCTTCGAGGCTCATCGTTGCGATCGGCCGGGCGTCCAGCCGTTTCAGGCTGATCGGTTCGCCGGTGATGTCGCAGTAGCCATACTCGCCCTCTTCGATCCGGCGCAGTGCTGCGTCGATCTTGCTCACCAGCTTGCGCTCGCGGTCGCGGGTGCGCTGTTCCAGCGCCCGGTCGGTTTCCTCGGACGCGCGGTCGGCGACGTCGGGAATGTTGCGGGTCTGATCCTTCATGCCGGCGACGGTGTCGCGGCTGTCTTCCATGATCTCGGACTTCCACGCGAGCAGCTTGCGGCGGAAATAATCATGTTGGCGTTCATTCATGAATGGTTCGTCTTCTGCCGGTCGGTAATCGTCGTCCATGAACACTTCGGATTTCATCTTTGATCCTTTTTGAGGTCCATCAGCAATCTGTCCAGGGTTTCCAAGCATTTGGTTATCCCCTTGATAATTTGCGACCGTTTACGCCTTTGGTCCGGCTGTGTCACCCCCCGAATTATCACATTGTTGACGCGTTGAACCCCAGAAAGGGTGTGTTAGTCTTACTGTTCAGTTAAGTCGCCCCAAAGGACCCCCGCACATGCGTTTTGAAGGCACGGATGCCTATGTCGCCACAAATGACCTGACCGTCGCAGTCAATGCCGCCGTAACGCTCGAACGGCCCTTGCTGGTCAAGGGCGAACCGGGCACCGGCAAGACCGAATTGGCCCGCCAGGTCGCCGCCGCCCTCGGCTTGCCGATCATCGAATGGCACATCAAGTCGACCACCAAGGCGCAACAGGGCCTTTATGAATACGACGCCGTCAGCCGGTTGCGCGACAGCCAGCTTGGCCCCGGTCTTGGCGGCGAGCGGGTCAGCGATGTCGCCAACTACATCCGCAAGGGCAAGCTGTGGCAGGCCTTTGATGCGCCCGGCCGCGTCGTGCTGCTGATCGACGAAATAGACAAGGCCGATATCGAGTTTCCCAACGACCTGCTGCAGGAACTCGACCGGATGGAGTTTCACGTCTACGAGACCGGCGAGATGGTGACTGCGCAGCACCGCCCGGTGGTCATCATCACCTCGAACAACGAAAAGGAACTGCCCGACGCGTTTTTGCGCCGCTGCTTTTTCCACTACATCCGGTTTCCCGACATCGACACCATGCGCGCCATCGTCGCCGTTCACCATCCGGCCATGAAGGACAAGCTGCTGACGGCGGCCCTGACCCAGTTCTATGAATTGCGCGAGACGCCGGGCCTGAAGAAAAAACCATCGACCTCCGAGGTGCTCGATTGGCTGAAGTTGCTTCTGGCCGAAGATTTGGGCGCCGAGGATCTACGCCGTGACGGCGCGTCCCTGCTGCCAAAGCTGCATGGCGCCCTGCTGAAGAACGAACAGGACGTGCATCTGTTCGAACGTCTGGCATTCATGGCGCGTGGTCAGCGTTGATGGCCCTACTCAATATCTAGCGCCAGCTGGACGCCAGACTACAAGGCAATTGAGTCCATCCTGCAACTCTTTGGCTGAAACCGACGACCGGACACGTTTCTGGATGATTTGCACGCCGCACTGCCTGCTAAGTCCCAAGACGGCGGCAGGGTGTACCCTGAACTGCCAGCATCTGCGCACAGGTCTGCCGGACGAGGTGGGCAAAAGCTGATCGTGTCGTTGAGGAGAGTGCATTTGGCCAAGGCAAACATGCCGGTCACCATCCGCCCGCTGGCCGCCGCCGACCGTAGCGGCTGGGCCGATCTGTGGACCGCTTATCTGACATTCTACGACTCAGCGGTCGAAGACTCCGTCTATGACAGCAACTTTGCCCGCCTGATGCGCAATGATCCGCGCGACTTTTCCGGCCTCGTGGCGGAACAGGATGGCAAACTTGTCGGCCTGACCCACTATCTGTTTCACCGCCACGGCTGGCGAATCGAAGAGGTCTGTTTTCTGCAGGATTTGTACACCGTGCAAGACGCCCGTGGCCAAGGTGTCGGGCGCCGTCTGATCGAGGCGGTCAATGATATTGCGCGTCGCAGGGGCGCCCACAACGTTTATTGGAACACCGCCACCGACAACGCTGCCGCCCGCGCCCTTTACGACAGGATCGCCACACTGACCCCGTTCCTCAAATACCAGAAGGTTCTTTGATGCGCAGGCTGATGTTCGCGGCAATCGCGGTGCTGTCATCCTGTGCCCCGATTCCGCCGGCTGAACAGCCAAGCCGTGCGGTAGTTCTGGTCGATAC
>JBBKXP010000268.1:0-15136 GCA_037969545.1 Paracoccaceae bacterium
CCCTATATCGCCGCCGACAGATGTGCCCCGGCCCCGGCAGAGATCGCGCGGTAGGCCGACAACCCGTCACCTTCATCAGTCAGCGCCGCGCGGGGTTCGTTCAGCACTTCAGGCGTCAGCCCATTCATTTCGTCGGCGGCGATATAGGGCGGATTGGCGACGATCAGATCGAATGACCCGGCCACGTGGCTGAACCAGTCGGACAGAGTGAACCCGATCCGGTCGGCAACGCCAAGTGCCTTGGCATTGCGCCTGGCAATGTCGAGCGCGGGGCCTGAGATATCGGTCGCGACCCCCGTCGCATCCGGACGTTCGGCCAGAAGCGTCAGCGCAATCGCGCCGCTGCCGGTGCCAAGGTCAAGCAGGCGGCCGAAAGGCCCGGCCAGCGCCGCCAAGATCAGTGTTTCGGTATCGCCGCGGGGGTCCAGAACTGCCGGTGTGACAATGAAATCGCGCCGATAGAATTGTCGCCGTTCGATCAGATAGGCGACCGGCACCCGCGATGCACGGCCCGCGACCAAAGTCCCGAAACGCACCAGTGCTTCGGTCGCCACCGTCTCCTGCAAGATCAGCGTCAGTCGGTCCGCGCCGATCCCAAGCGCATGTGCCAACAGAACCCGCGCATCGCGCGGCGCCCCTTCGACGCCGGCCCGCGTCATGAGACGCACCGCCTTGCTCAGCGCCTCGGCCCCGGTCACACGCCCATCTCGGCCAGAAGGCTCGCTTGTGCGTCGGCGCTCAGCGCCGCAATGACTTCACCCAGATCGCCCTGCATGATCTGGTTCAGCGAATACAAGGTCAGGTTGATCCTGTGATCAGTCATGCGGCCTTGGGGAAAGTTGTAGGTGCGGATGCGCTCGGACCGATCACCACTACCGACCTGTGCCTTGCGATCGGCAGACCGTTCGCCATCGACCCGGCTGCGTTCCAAATCGTAAAGTCTGGTGCGCATCACCTGCATCGCGATCTCGCGGTTGCGGTGCTGCGATTTCTCGGCCGACACGACAATGATCCCGGTCGGCAGGTGAGTGATCCGCACCGCCGAATCGGTCGTATTGACGTGCTGGCCCCCGGCCCCACTGGCGCGCATGGTGTCGATACGGATTTCAGCCGGGTCGATCTTGACATCGACCTCCTGTGCTTCAGGCAACACGGCGACGGTCGCGGCGGATGTGTGGATGCGCCCGCTGGCCTCGGTATCCGGCACCCGCTGGACCCGGTGCACACCGCTTTCGTATTTCAACTTGGCAAAGACGCCGTCGCCCGCGACCCGTGCCACGACCTCCTTGATGCCACCCAGCTCAGTCAGGTTCTCCTCAAGGATTTCAAAGCTCCACCCCTGACCTTCGGCGTACCGCTGATACATCCGCAGCAGGTCCGCCGCGAACAGCGCCGCCTCGTCGCCACCCGTGCCGGGACGGATCTCGATCAAGGCCGGACGGCCATCGGCGGCATCCTTTGGCAAAAGCGCCAGCCGGAAGTCTTGCTGTGCCGCTTCAAGCTTGTATCGCAAGTCCGGCAGTTCTTCTTCGGCCATCCGGCGCATGTCGGGATCTTTCAGCAATCCCTCGGTTTCGGCAATCGCGGCAGCCAGCCCCTGATAGCCTTGAATCGTTGCCACGACGGGCTTCAACTCGGCATATTCCCGGCCAACCTCGGCGATTTCGGCGCCCGTCAGGCCACCATTCAGCTTCGCCTCCAGAAACTGAAAACGGTCGATGATCTGGGCAAGTTTCTCGGCGGGTATCATAGCGACCAAGTGGCCGATTGCCGGGTTTGGGTCAAGGCTTTGCCAACGCGATCCCGGACAGCCAGCGATCAATCCGCGCCTTGTTGACGCCAAGATCCGACGCCCCGAACCGCGACCGCCCAAAAACCGACAGGGTCCAGACGCCGGCGGCGTTTGTCAGTTTCACCGTCGTGTAGTCGGGGAACCCCCATAGCGCGGTCCGGGTAACATAGGTGATCATTGCCTCGTCCACCGATCCGGCCAGCCGCATGGTGCGCGGCGTCGCCATGATGATCGCGTCCAGTTCGGCCAGAACCTCGGGTCCGGCGACGGCACCGGTGATCAGGTCACCGTTGCGGCTGGGATATTCGCCCGCAGCCATACCCGGCAGCCCCCAGCGATGCCAGCGGGCCGTGTCAGAAACGGCAAATCGAATGTAGAGGCCGCCCGCGACGACAACAACGACGGCAACAACAAGCAGCAGAATCAGGTATTTCATGTAAACTCCACAGTCCTGGATCGGGAACTTAGGCCGCGCGCCTGTTCCAGCAATAGAGGGTGCAAAGTTCCATCGCCACATGCGCCCCGGCGATCGCCGTTGCGCCGGTCGTGTCATAGGGCGGCGATACCTCGACAACGTCGCCGCCGACCATGTTGATCCCCGCGAGGTCACGCAGCATCGCCGCCGCCTGCCAACTGGCCAGCCCGCCCCAGACCGGCGTGCCGGTGCCCGGCGCAAAGGCGGGGTCAAGCGCGTCAATGTCGAATGTCACATAGGTCGGGTGATTGCCGATCTTCGCCTTGGCCTGCGCGACGACCCACGCCGACCCCTTTTCGTGGCAGGTCCGCGCGTCGATAAATTCCATTCCCAGATAATCGTCGCATTCCGTGCGGATGCCGATCTGGATCGACCGTTTCGGATCGACCACGCCTGATTTCACCGCCTTGTACATCATCGTGCCGTGGTCGATCCGGTCAAAGTCGTCGTCCTGCCAAAGATCGGAATGGGCGTCGAAATGGATCACCGACAGCGGCCCGAACTTGTCGGCATAGGCGCGCAGGATCGGGAATGTGATAAAATGATCGCCGCCCAGCACCACCGACCCCGCACCGGCGGCCAGAATTCCCGCGATATGGGCCTGCAACAGACCCGGAAAGCTGGGCGTGTGCGCATAATCGAATGCCAGATCGCCGTAATCGACTATGGAAAAATCCGACAGCGGATCAAAGCCGTTCCAGCCAAAGGGCGGGTCATAGGGCTGTAGCGCACTTGCCTCGCGGATCGCGCGGGGGCCGAACCTTGTGCCGGGGCGGTGGGTGACGGCCTGATCAAACGGCACGCCGGTGACAGCCAGATCGACGCCGCTCAAATCCTTTGTATAGGTGCGCCGCAGAAACGACGTGGCCCCGCCAAAGGCATTCTCGAATGCCAGACCCTTGTGGCCGCGCCGTGTAAACGCCTGATCTATTTGTTTTTTCGCATCTTCCAATGCCATGACGGACCCCTGAAACTACGCCAGGCGCGTCGATGTTTTGTGCGGAGACGCCCCTGATCCGGCGTCGCAACTCTGCCGCGCCGATCCACAGAGTCAAGCCGATTTGATCAAATCAATACAGCCGCTGGCGCGCCCGCGACAGGCTAAAGCCGTGCCCCGATCCGTTGTTACAGGTCATGCCTGTGCGTTCCGACCGGCAAGTGACGCCGCCAAGGCTGACCGACTGGCCATAGTTCAACACCGCAAAGGGTGGGCTGCCAACCACGTCGCCAACGCAGGCAACCTCGCCGGTCCGCGCCCCTCCCCCGATCCAGAACGAACTGCCCCACTCCAGGTCGCAGTCGCTTGGCCGGGTGGTGTAGCTGGGGGTCAGCTGCGTCATGTCACAGCGCGCACCCGGATAATCGTCGGCGAACATCCCGCAGGTAATGTTGCGCGTCGGCGACTGAAAGGTGATGTAGTCCTGCGCAATCGTTGGTCCGGCAATCGCCGCACAGGCCAGCGTGAACGCGGTCAAATACTGTTTCAAGGACGCCTCCTGCACATGACTGCAGATTAGCACCGCCAGACTGGCCGCATAGCCTATTTTTGCAATGGCTGAGCGCGTTCGACCAATCGGGCGAAAAATGATGCCCCGACCGGGGACGCTGCGTCGTCGAAATCAAAGCCCGGATGATGCAGCCCCGCACTGTCGCCGTTGCCGATGAACAGGTAAGCACCGGGGCGTTGCAGCAGCATATAGGAAAAATCCTCGGCCCCCATTTCGGGCCTGGCATCGTCCTGCACGCCGGCATCCCCGGCAATCTCGCGCGCCACCGCACTGGCGAATGCAGCCTTGTCAGCGTCGTTCACTGTCGGCGGATAGCCCTTTTCAAACCGCAGGGTCGCCTGAACCCCGAAACTGGCGGCTTGCCCGGCGACGATCGCCTCAAGCCGGTTGATCACCATCGCCTGCACGGCCGTGTCAAACGTGCGCACGGTGCCGTTGATATAGGCGGTATCGGGAATCACGTTGTCGGTCGTTCCGGTGTGAATCTGGGTGACCGAGACGACCAGATCGTCCAGCGCCATCTGGCTGCGGCTGCTGATCGTCTGGATTGCCTGTACGATGGCGACGGCGGCAATCACCGGATCGCGGGTGTCGTGCGGATAGGCCCCATGCCCGCCCTTGCCTTGCACGTCGATGTGGAACGCGTCGGCAGCAGCCATGATCGGCCCCGGCGTGGTCCAGAAATGCCCCGTGGGGGTGCCGGGCGCATTGTGCAGGGCGTAGACTTGCCCGATGTCGAAACGATCCAATACACCCTCGTTCACCATCACCTCGGCACCGCCGCCGCCTTCTTCCGCCGGTTGAAAGATCAGCGCCACGCGACCCGCGAAATTCCGGGTTTCGGCCAGATAGCGCGCCGCCCCAAGCAGCATCGTCGTATGGCCGTCATGACCGCAGGCATGCATCTTGCCGGGCACGGTCGAGGCATGGGGGGCCCCGGTCGTTTCGGTCATCGGCAGCGCGTCCATATCGGCCCGCAGCCCGATGGTCGGCCCATCGCTTTGCCCATTGATGATTGCGATCACCCCGCTGGTTGCAATTCCTTCGTGAATCTCGTCGACGCCGAACCGGCGCAGCTGCGCCACCACAAAGGCCGCCGTCTGATGACAGTCGAACTGCAACTCGGGGTGCTGGTGCAGGTGCCGTCGCCAATTTGTCATATCGTCAGCAAAATCGGCGATGCGGTTGATCACGGGCATGACTGGACTCTTTTGGCTGGGGCAATACGGTGCCACAAAAGCCCATACAGGATGCAACCGCAATGGACCCTGACCGATCAGACGCACTGATTCACGATCCAAACGGCGGCATGCCCCGATTGCTGGAAATCATGCGCCAACTGCGCGACCCCGCAACAGGTTGCCCGTGGGATATCGAACAGACTTACGCCAGCATTGCGCCCTATACCATTGAAGAGGCTTACGAAGTCGCAGACGCAATCCAGCGCGGCAACTGGGATGACCTTGCGAGCGAACTGGGCGACCTGCTGCTGCAGACCGTCTATCACACCGCCATCGGCGCCGAGTCCGGGCATTTCACCTTTGCAACGGTCGTGCAGGCGATCAGCGACAAGATGGTCGCCCGCCACCCGCATGTCTTTGGCAATGACAGCCGTGACAAATCTGCCGAACAGCAAACTGCCGACTGGGAACGGATCAAGGCAGCAGAGCGCGGGCCGGCGCGGACTTTGGACGGGGTCGCACTCGGCCTGCCGGCCCTGACCCGGGCTGTAAAACTGCAAAAGCGGGCCGCGCGGGTCGGGTTTGACTGGCCCTCGACCGATCAGGTCATCGACAAGATTGTCGAAGAAGCCGGTGAACTGGTCGCCGCCCGCGACAGCCTGACGCAGACCGAGGTTGCAGAAGAACTTGGCGACCTGCTGTTTGTCGTTGCCAATCTGGCACGGCATCTGGGCGTCGACCCCGAGGCGGCTCTGCGTGCGACAAACACCAAATTCACGCGCCGCTTCATGGCGATAGAGGACGCTCTTACCGGGCGTGGCATGACCCCGGCAGACAGCGATCTGGCGGAAATGGATAAACTATGGGACGCCGCCAAACAAGCCGAGCGCAGAGTGACTGACTAAAACTATCAGGTATTGACCTGACAATTGAGGTCGAGGATAACGGCTGCAACCATAAAGGAGCCTGTCATGACCCTGCGCACCCTGTTTTTTGCCTCCACGACCTGCCTCATCGCCTTGCCGGCACTGGCCGACGTGAACATCTACACCACCCGACAACCGGAACTGATTCAGCCGGTCATGGACAAATTCACCGCCGAAACCGGGATCGCGGTGAACCTCGCCTTTGTGCAGGACGGCATCGTCGAGCGGCTCAAGGCCGAAGGCGCCAGATCCCCCGCCGACCTCGTGATGACGGTCGATATCGCCAATCTTGAGCAGATCGTCGATGCCGATGTGCTGCAGCCCGTCGAGAGCGCGGTGTTGACCGCCGCGATCCCGGCCGAATTGCGCAGCCCCGACAACCTCTGGTTTGCGCTGACCAAACGCGCCCGCGTCGTCTATGCCAGCAAGGACCGCGTGGCCGATGGCGAGGTGACGACCTACGAAGACCTGACCGACCCGAAGTGGCGCGGCCGTATCTGCACCCGGTCGGGGCTGCATGACTACAACCTCGCCCTGCTGGCCGCCGTCATCGCCCACGACGGCGCGGACGCGGCGCGTGACTGGGCCGCCGGCGTTCGCGCCAATCTGGCACACAAGCCCGAAGGCAACGACAGCGCCCAGGTCAAATCGATCTGGGCCGGGGAATGCGACATCAGCCTTGGCAACACCTATTACATGGGCCAGATGCTGGCGGATCCGGAACGCGCAGCATGGGCCGGATCGGTGCGCATCGTCTTCCCGACCTTTGCCGACGGCGGCACCCACATCAACGTGTCGGGCGTCGGTTTGACCAAGGCCGCGCCGAACCGCGATGAGGCGGTGCAACTGATGGAATTCCTTGTCTCACCCGAAGCCCAGGGCATTTATGCCGAGGCCAACAATGAATATCCCGTCCTGCCGGGTGCACCCCTGTCAGCCCTTGTGCAAAGCTGGGGCAGCTTCACCCCCGATGTTCTTGATCTCACGGAATTAGCCGGGCATCGCCCTGCCGCTCTGCGGATCATGGAAGAGGTCAATTTCGATGGCTGACAAGGGCCGGCCGGCCCGTGCCAGACACCGCAAGATAATTGCCAGATCATGCGGTAGCTCGACACTTGTCTCAATCCGCGGTGTCAGGCAAATTGCAGTCATTCGATCCTGAGGAATTGTCATGCGCCATCTCATCGCAATCTCACTCGGACTTTTCTGTCTTGCTGCCCCGGCCATCGCAAAGGGACTCGTTGATTCCGTCTTGAACGGCGGCCAGACCTGCTTTGCCCGCGACTATGCAATCGATCATCTGCGCAGCCACCCGGATCAGCGCGTGGCGACGATTGCCCTTGGCCCCAATCCGGACGAGGCCGGCATCACGGCGGACGGTATTGCCGGCATGACCCTGTCATTGCAGCTGCGCGATGACACTGATTTCTATACCGCGACAGCCTACTGTCAGGATGCCGGGTCGGGTGCCATTTGTTTTGTCGAAGGCGACGGCGGGTCGTTCAGCCTTGGCCTGGCGGCAGGCGGTGCAATCCTGCTCACTGTCGGGCCGGATGGTCTGTCGATCGAGGGTGCCGCGGATTTCGCCAGTCTTGACCCGGTCAAAGGCGACGACAAGTCGTTCCTTTTGCACCCGGCCGATGTTGCAGCTTGCAATTAGGCATCGGCCTTTTCGCTCAGGATCAGCCATTCCTCCTCGACCCTGGCAAGCGCGGATTGGCGCGTCACCAGCAGCACTGACGCCTTGTTGAACCTGGCCGGATCGCGAACGAAAAGGTCGGGGTCCGCAAGCAGATCCTGAATCTTTGCGATCTCGCCGGTCAAGGCGTCCATGATTGCCGGCAGCGCATCAAGCCGATGCTTTTCGGTAAAACTGAGGGCCGATTTGCGGGCCACTGCCGCCGACATCTTACCCTTGTTTCCCAGTGGCTTGCCAACCGAAGCTGCCACCGGTTCCGCAGCAGCCGCGCTGCGCTGTGCGCGGTAATCCGTCCAGCCCCCCGCATACACGACAGCACGCCCGTCACCTTCCATCGCGACGGTGGTGGTTGCAACCCGATCAAGAAAATCGCGGTCGTGGCTGACCAACAGGACCGTGCCGTCGTAATCTCCCAGAATGTCCTGCAATAGATCAAGCGTTTCGATATCCAGATCGTTTGTTGGTTCGTCCAGCACCAGCAGGTTGGAATCCCGTGCCATCAGGCGCGCCAATAGCAACCGCGCCTTTTCGCCACCCGACAGGGATCGCACCGGCGCGTGCGCTTGCGCCTCGTCGAACAGAAAATCCTTGAGGTAGCCGACGACATGCCGGGGCGTTCCGCGCACCATCACCTGATCGGCGGCGCCACTGACCCCCATACCGGGATCGCCGGTCAGGCTTTCCCAAAGAGTCTGGTCGGGGTCCAGTTGGGCGCGGGTCTGATCAAACACCGCCACGTCTAGATTGGTGCCCAGCTTGACAGTCCCGGCATCCGGTTCAATTTCACCCAGCAACATCTTGATCAGCGTCGTTTTTCCCACTCCGTTGGGTCCGACAAAGGCGACGCGGTCACCGCGCTGAACGGTCAGCGTCAGACCATGCAGAATCTCGCGACCACCGAACGATTTCTCCAGCCCGACCGCCTCGATCACCTTCTTGCCCGACGCCTGCCCGGCATCAAAGGTCAGTGCCGCCGTGCCCTGCCGTCTGATCTGCGCCGCCCGTTCGGCCCGAAGGTCAGCCAGCGCCCGGACCCGACCCATATTGCGCTTGCGCCGCGCCGAAATGCCTTCGACCGCCCACCGCCCTTCGGCCTTGATCTTGCGGTTCAGCTTGTGGCGCGCCTGATCCTCTTCCTCCCAGATCTTGTCGCGCCAGGCCTCGAATGCGTCAAAGCCTTCCTCGGCTCGGCGTACATTCCCCCTGTCGATCCAAAGTGTTGCGCGCGTCAACGCACGCAAAAAGGCGCGGTCGTGGCTGATCAGGACAAAGGCGGCCTTGGTTGCCTTCAACTCGGCCTCGAGCCAGGCGATGGCGGCAAGGTCCAGATGGTTGGTTGGTTCGTCCAGCAGCATCAATTCGGGCGCTTCTGCCATCAGTTTGGCCAGCGCGGCACGACGTCGCTCGCCCCCGGATGCCGTCGAAACCGGCCCTGCGGGATCGAATTTCAGCCCCTCGGCCACCATGTCGACGCGGTATTCCTCGCCTTCGGGCAAACCGCTAGCGGCATAGTCGCCCAGCGTCGCAAAACCCGCCATCGTCGGCTCCTGCTCCATATAACCCACCGAGATACCCGGCGACAGGACAACCGTCCCGGCGTCGGGTTCAACCAGCGCAGCCATCACCTTCATCAGCGTCGATTTGCCAGATCCGTTGCGCCCGACCAGCGCGACCCGGTCGCCGGGCTGCACAACCAGCGACAAGTCCGCAAAGATCGGGTCGCCGCCAAATGTCAGCGAGATGTCAGAGATCTGCAGAAGCGGTGCGCGTGCCATGTGCGCCTGCTATTGCGCCCGGCGTCGGCCTGCAAGGTCTATCCGGCGCCCAGCGGGTCACTGCCCGCGATCGCCCGAAGCGCGCGGACTCGGGCCGGCGGAATCGTCGCGATTTCAAGGCCGGTAAAGACGTGCAGCGTGTTCATGTCGGCATCGATAACCGCGTGATCACTGACCCAACCGCCCATCGCCAGATAGTTGCGCAACAAGGGCGGCATCTGTGCCAAACCGGCTCCAAGATTCAATTGCGACGCACCGGCAAATCGCACCACCTGTTCTGCCCCGATCCGCGGCGCGAAAGCGGGCGGGGCCAGATGACGCGCCGCCAGCAGGTCAAAAACCGGCGCATAGCGGCAGGGATCGGTGCCCACGAAACTTGAACAGCCAAACAGGAATGCGATGGCGTTATCGTCGACATAGCGCGTCATCGCCCCCCAGGCGACCCGCAGCACATCACTGTCGCGCACCTCGGGGTGAACGCAGAACCGCCCCATCTCGACCATCGGCCAGGGGTAAGCGGCAAGCCCCGACAGATCGTAAAACTGCGCCGCATAGCTGTCAGCGATCCCTGAACCGATCATCGCCAGCAGCCGGAAACAACCAACCAGTCTCCGGCTCGTCACCTCTTCCACCAACACATGGACACAGCGACTGTCAAAGTCATCCACGTCAAGGCCACCGGGACGTGGCTGCGCCCCGCCATGATCGACAAAGACCCTGTGCCGCAAGCTTTGCGATGCCCGCAGGTCCACGGTACCCGCCGCCAGCCGTGCCCTGTAGCGTCCGCGCGTCAGCAGGACCGTCATCGCGTCACCTTGGCGAAACCCCATTTGCCACCTACATTAGGCTTAACAGAACAAGGACACCGACAACATGACAAAAGTCACCAGGACCGACGCGCAATGGCAGGCCCAACTTGGCGATCTGGCATACAAGGTCACACGCCAGCACGGCACCGAACGCGCTGGCACGCACGACAATTTTCCGAAATCACCGGGTACCTTTGCCTGCGTCTGCTGCGGCTCCCCGCTGTTTGACAGCAAGGACAAGTTTGAAAGCGGCACCGGCTGGCCGTCGTTCACCGGGCCCGCAGGCGAAGTGGGCGAATCCGAAGACAACGGCTGGTTAATGCGGCGCACCGAGGTGCACTGCAACACCTGCGCCGCGCATTTGGGGCATGTCTTTCCAGATGGGCCTGCACCGACCGGCCTGCGTTACTGCATCAACGGCGTCGCCCTGACCTTCAAGCCCGCGGACTAGGTGCCATCGCCAACAAAGTCGCCTGGGTTGAACCGTCCGATATTGCCCAGAAGCTGGCGGACCAGTGTGGTGTCGCGGACGTTGTCAGTCGTGACCCGGCGCGACAGCACGACAACGCGGCCATCGTCAAGCCCGTAGCGACTGATGTTGGACACGAAACCTGCGGCATCGAAATTGATCGCCAGTACTTCGCGCGAAATTTCGCGCGGCGCCATTGGCCCGTAGTGGCGAAACTTGCTGCGCACATAATAGTAGCCGCTTTCCGACAGAACCCCGCCCGAGGTCGGCGCGCCGATCGCGGTCGCGACGGTTTCGCGGGTATCGACGCCAACGGTGATCGCCGAAAGTTCCTCGTCACGGGGGACATAGCCGTGGTTTCGCTCGATCGGCGTGCAGGACGCCATCGCCAGCAGGGCAAGGCCAAGGATGGCACGGCACAGTCCGGACCTTGCGTTGCCGCCCAAAATGCCCATCCCTGTCCCCTTGCTTTGCCCCGGACTGCCTTTTATCCGGCTTATAACACTGCGGCCCCGACTAGCAAGAATTGAAGCACCCACGAGGAGAGATGCCATGACCGACCATAACGCAGCGATCCTGCGCATCGCCGACGTCCCGCGCGATGGCAGGGATGTGACACTGCAGCCCGATGCGACGGCGCGGGCTGAAATTGCCGCCGCACTGGGTATCGTGGCGGTGAAAAAGCTGCGCTTTACCGGACGGCTGGCGCCACTGGCACAGCGCGACTGGGAACTGATCGCAGATCTGGGTGCGACTGTGGTGCAGGACTGTGTGGTGACGCTTGAACCGGTGACAACGCGGATCGACGAGCAGGTCCGCCGCACCTATCTGGCAGAAATGCCCGAACCCGAAGGCCTTGAAATCGAGGTTCCCGATGACGACAGTGCCGAACCGCTGCCCCAGACGCTCGATCTTGCCGCCGTGATGGCCGAGGCTCTGGCACTGGCGCTGCCGCCGTTTCCGCGTGCGCCGGGCGCCGAACTGCGCGATGCCGTCTATACCGAACCGGGCAAGGCCGCGATGCGCGACGACGACGCCCGCCCATTTGCCGGCCTCGCCGACCTGCGCAAATCCATCGAAAACAAGGGTGACACCGACACCTGACAGCAACCCAGATATCTGCTTGCGCCGCAACGTTTTCGCAGTATGTTCGCGGCCTCATTCGGATCGAGGCTCGACAGGGTGCGGCTTAGCCTATAAGACCGCGCCGAGCTTGATTGCGAACACGAAATCCGGGCCGTGTGCCCCCTAATCCAAAGGTTGCGACATGGCCGTCCAACAGAACAAAGTCTCCAAATCGCGCCGCAACATGCGCCGCGCCCATGATGCGCTCGTCGCGGCAAACCCCAATGAATGCCCGTCGTGTGGCGAGTTGAAGCGACCGCACCACATCTGTCCGTCGTGTGGCCACTACAGCGACCGCGAAGTCCTCGCGAAATCGGCCGAGGTCGATCTGGACGAAGACGCAGCGTAAGCTGCGGCAGGTCGCGCCCATGTCCCCTACCCGCGCGGATCCCGATGCGACCGAGGGTACAACGCGGGCCGTGATTCTATCCGTCGACGCAATGGGCGGCGACAACGGGCCCGCAACGGTGGTTGCGGGCGTTGCGCGTTTTCTGGGCAAGCAATCCGATGCGCGGGTGATCCTGCATGGTCCCGCCAAACAGCTGAAACTGCTTCTGGCCAAGCGCAGCATCAGTGACAGGGTCGACGTCCGAGACGCCACCGAGACAGTGAAAATGACCGACAAGCCCAGCAATGTGCTGCGCAACGGCAAATCAACATCCATGTGGTCTGCGATCGAGGCGGTCCGCGAGGGGCAGGCGGACGTCTGCATTTCCTGTGGCAACACCGGCGCCCTGATGGCGCTGTCGATGTTGCGCTTACGTAAGGCTGACGGGGTCAACCGGCCCGCCATTGCCTGCCTCTGGCCATCGCGCAATCCCGGCGGGTTCAACATCATGCTGGACGCGGGCGCCGATATACGTGCCGATCAGGACGACCTTTTGACCTATGCCCTGATGGGCGCATCCTATGCCAGGAACGGCATGAACATCCCGCATCCGCGCATCGGCCTGTTGAACGTCGGCACCGAAGAACACAAAGGCCGCGCCGAACTGAAGGTCGCACATGACCTGATCGGGCGCGCCGCGATCAAGGGCGACTATGAATTCGTCGGGTTTGTCGAGGGCGGCGATCTGCCATCGGAACGGGTCGATGTGATCGTCACCGACGGCTTTACCGGCAACGTTGCCCTGAAAACCGGCGAAGGCACCGCCAACCTGATCTCCGGCTTGTTGAAAGAAGCGTTCAACAAAACCCCGCTGTCGCGAATCGCGGCGCTGCTGGCAATGACCTCACTGGGTCGGCTGCGCAAACGCATCGACCCGCGCCGGGTCAACGGCGGGGTGTTTCTGGGGCTGAACAAGACTGTGATCAAAAGTCACGGCGGCGCCGACGAAACCGGAATCGCTGCCGCTCTGTTTCTGGCGCAGCGGCTGGCCGCATCCGGCTTTTCAGACAAGCTGGCCGCACGGGTTGCATCCGCCGCTGCCCTTGCCCAAGATGCCGCTGGTGAGGGGTCGCACGGGCAATCGGGCACGAAGGGCGGACAGGACACATGACATTGCGCGCCGTGGTCAGGGGTGTCGGGCACTACCTGCCCGACCGCATCGTCCCCAACAGCTATTTTGAAACACTTGTCGACACCTCGAGCGAATGGATCATCAGCCGGTCCGGGATCGAACGGCGACACTTCGCGGCCGAGGGGCAGACGACCTCCGATCTGGCCACCCACGCCGCAAAGGCCGCATTGGACAGTGCCGGGCTGACCGGGACCGACATCGACGCGATCATTGTCGCCACGTCGACCCCCGATCTGACATTTCCGTCGGTCGCCACGATGGTTCAGAACAAGATCGGCAACATTAGTGGCTATGCCTTTGATATTCAGGCTGTTTGTGCCGGTTTTGTCTTTGCGCTGGGTCAGGCGAACGCGCTGATCCTGGCCGGACAGGCAACCCGGGTGATGGTGATCGGGGCGGAAACCTTCAGCCGGATCATGGATTGGACCGACCGCGCCACCTGCGTCCTGTTCGGTGACGGCGCCGGGGCGGTGGTTCTCGAGGCCGCAACCGGCGACGGGTCGATCAAAGACCGGGGCATCCTGTCGACCGACCTGAATTCGGACGGGCGCTACCGCGACCTGCTCTATGTCGATGGCGGGGTCAGCACCCAGACGACCGGCCGCCTGCGCATGGAAGGCAAAGAGGTCTTTCGCCACGCTGTCGAAAAACTCGCCGACACCGCCCACAAGGCGCTGACCAAGGTCGGTCTGGACGCCGATGATGTTACCTGGGTCGTGCCGCATCAGGCGAACATCAGGATCATCCAGTCGACGGCGAAAAAGCTGGGTGTGGGCATGGACCGGGTCGTAGTGACGGTGCAGGACCACGGCAACACCTCTGCTGCGTCGATCCCCCTTGCCTTGTCGGTCGGGGTGGCGAACGGCCAGATCAGACAGGGCGACCTCATCGTGACCGAGGCGATCGGCGGCGGGCTGGCCTGGGGCGCGGTTGTTCTGCGCTGGTAGGCGAAAGCCCCCCTTTCACTTCCCCTGACAAGCCCTTGTTATTGACTTTTAAATTACCCCTCGCGTATCGTCGTGCAAAACACGGGGGATAAAGATGGCTGAAAAGACATTGACTCGGATGGATCTGGCCGAAGCCGTCCATGCCGAAGTGGGCCTGTCGCGCAATGACAGCGCCGAATTGGTGGAAAGCGTGCTGAACCATGTGTCGGATGCGCTGGTCAAAGGCGAAATGGTCAAGATTTCGTCGTTCGGCACATTTTCGGTCCGCAGCAAGGCGGCCCGGGTCGGCCGCAACCCAAAGACCGGCGAAGAGGTGCCGATTCTGCCGCGCCGCGTCCTGACGTTTCGCCCGAGCCACTTGATGAAAGACCGCGTCGCTGCGGGTAACAAGAGCTAGGCGGCCGACGCATGGCCAAATCAGCGGACGCATTTCGCACGATCAGCGAAGTCGCCGAGTGGCTGGATACGCCGGCCCATGTCCTGCGTTTCTGGGAAAGCAAGTTTTCCCAGATCAAACCGGTAAAGCGGGCGGGCGGGCGCCGCTACTATCGACCAAGCGACATGGATCTGCTCGGCGGGATCAAGACCCTGCTTCACGATCAGGGCATGACCATCAAGGGTGTGCAAAAACTTCTGCGCGAACAGGGTGTCAAACACGTCGCCAGTTTTGGGCCCAGCCAGATAGACGACAGCAGTGTGATCGACGGCACGGTCATCACAATGCAGTCGGCCGTTGCCTCGGACCCCGCGACCGACCCCGAACCGACCCCTGAACCGCAGGGCATCCCGGTCGCCGAACCCGACATCGTCCCCGATCCGGAGCCCGCGACAATCCCCGATCCCGGCCCCGATGAGGTCCCCGACCCCGAACCGGCAACTGTCCCGGACCCGACGACCGACAACGTCGTGC
>JBBKXP010000269.1:0-6071 GCA_037969545.1 Paracoccaceae bacterium
CCCTTGCCCCGAACCGTCACTCCCCCTATACTCCGCCTGTCTGCGGCCCATATGAGTCGTCGGACCTGTTTGGTATGGCTCCGACCGCTTCACCGGATGACCGCCGAACCGCTAAAAGCAAGGCCGTGAAACCTTTGGTGGGCTCGCCGTATCACAAGCGGTGACTGACCCGATGAAGACCAAAGCTCTGACAGCCCTCACCTGCGCGGGTAAACCGCGCGTTGTTAGGAGATGATCAGATGGATCTGATCGCACAGATCGAAGCGGAGCAGATCGCTGCGCTGGGGAAACAGATCCCCGATTTCAAACCCGGCGATACCCTGCGCGTCGGCTACAAGGTCACCGAAGGCACCAGGACCCGGGTGCAGAACTACGAAGGCGTGTGCATTGCCCGCAAGAACGGCAAGGGCATCGCCGGATCGTTCACGGTGCGCAAGATTTCCTTTGGCGAGGGTGTCGAGCGGGTATTCCCGCTGCATTCGACCAATATCGACGGCATCGAAGTCGTCCGCCGCGGCAAGGTGCGCCGGGCCAAGCTGTATTACCTGCGGTCGCGCCGTGGCAAATCGGCACGGATCGCCGAAGTTTCCAACTACAAGCCGCTTGCCGGCGCAGACGCATAGGGAGCGGTGCAATGAGAAAAGACATTCACCCCGATTATCACGTGATCGACGTCAAGATGATCGACGGCACCGTGGTGCAGATGAAATCGACATGGGGCAAAGAAGGCGACCAGATGGCGCTGGATATCGACCCTTCAGTACATCCGGCCTGGACTGGCGGCGGAACGCGCCTGATGGACGCCGGCGGCCGGGTGTCCAAGTTCAAGAACAAATACGCGGGGCTGGGGTTCTAGGACCGCGTCTTGCACGGGTTTCACCCACCCGACGACATGCGCCGTCCCCAAAGGGGCGGCGTTTTTCGTTTGGGACAGGGGCGAAATCGAACCAATCCTGATGAACGGTCTTGCGCCGATGCAGAGCACGAATCCGGCGATACGAAGTCCGCGGAGGGCAGCTGCCGACCATGGTTCCTGACGCGTCAGAAAATGTGCGTCACCGGTTGGCCGAATGCCAAGGCACCAGCGTATTCAGCCTGCGGACCCTCCTGCAACGGGTGGTAGCGGGCCCCCTGAACGTCCCGGAAGCGGCGTTCGAGACCTGCCGCGCGATAGAACCCGGCACCGCCGGCAAGTTCCATCGCAAGCTCTACGGTGTGTATCGCATGTCTGGCCACCAGCGTTCGACCGATCATGACATCATTGACGCTGGCATCTGAAGGCGCATTGCGTTCGACCGCCGCAACCATCGCCTGATGGGAAATTTGGGCGGCACGCAGCGACGTCTCCATCCGGCCCGCCAGATTGAGGAGATGCGAATTCGTTGGCTTGCGGTGCGCAAGGTCAAGCGCAAGATCGCGCGCACTTTCGGCAACACCCAGATAGACGGCGTAGATCAGCGGGAAGGCCGTCGTGGCGATGATCTGGAACAACGGATGCCACTGCCCCGCCTTGCGCTTGAGCGCGACCGCACTGTCTGCCACGAACAAATCGTCGATAACCACATCATGAGAGCCGGTTCCGCGCATGCCAAGGGTGTGCCACGTATCCTCGATCCGAATTTCGGCGGCCTTCATTGGCGCGCCGAAATGCAGCACGAATCGTTCGCCGTCTTCTTCGAAGATGGCGCCGGTCATCAGGATATCGCCCGCAGCGGCGCCCGACGTGAAAACCTTGCTGCCCGATATCCGGTAGCCGCCGTCGACCTTGCGCGCAGTACCCGAGCCACCGATCCAGTCAGAGCCGCCACTGGACAACAAGATGATCCGTTCTGTCGCGACCCGGCGCAACAGCGGTTCGACGGCCGACACGGATTGGTGGTGCCAGCGCCATGCCGGAATCGCGACCTGATGCGTGTGCATCGAGAACGCAAGTGCCGTGGACCCGCAGGCATGTGCGAGCGTGCGCAGCATTTCAGCCAACTCGCGCACATCCGCACCGCCGCCGCCAAGTTCATGCGGCACCCCTGCCGCGACCAGGCCGGATTCGCGCAAAAGCGTGTAGTTCTCCGCGACAAAGCGATCATCGGCGTCGGCTGTTGCGGCGGCCGATTCGAGGATGGGAATCAGCCCGGCAGTAATTTCACGAAGTTCTGCCGATTTTGGATTTGCACGGGAAATTGTTGTTTGCGAAGTCATTGGACGATCCTCGATAAATTCTGAAGACCTCAAACATCGTACAGCCGTGCGCCGACAGCTAGTCCATGAACTGTACTACCCCGAAAGCCCGATCGGGGTTATCGTGACCGCAACTAACGGAGGTCGAAATATGCCAGCTATCAGCAGTTACGGGCAGTTTTGCCCGGTCGCGATGGCATCAGAAATCCTGTGTCGTCGGTGGACTGTCGTGGTCATCCGCGAGATGATGTGCGGGTCGACGCGCTTTAATGACCTGCGGCGCGGGGTTCCGCGCATGTCGCCGTCGCTTCTGTCAAAGCGTCTGAAGGAACTTGAGGAAGCCGGGGTAATTGACACCCGAAAGACTGCGGCGGGCACGCCGGAGTACCGTTTGTCGGAGGCGGGCGAGGAGCTACGCCCGATTGTCCTCGGGATGGGATTCTGGGGGCAGCGATGGGTGGAATCCCGGCTATCTCTGCGCAATCTCGACCCGTCGTTGCTGATGTGGGACATGCGGCGCAACCTTGACCCCAAACCGTTGCCGCCGCGTCGTTGCACGATACAGTTCCAGTACCCCGAGCAGCCGGACCCGCGGCGAAATTGGTGGCTGGTCGTTGAATCGGGCTCCGTCGATCTGTGCGGGTTTGATCCCGGCTTTGAGACCGATCTGCTGGTCACCAGTTCTTTAAAGACCATGACGGCGATCTGGATGGGCGTCACTCCACTGGTTCTGGAAATCGACGCCATGCGGGTACAGTTGGACGGTGACCCTGCGGTCCGCACAGCCATGCAGCAATGGTTCCGGCTTAGTCCATTTGCCGGGGCAGAGCGCCGGGTGGCCTGAAGGTCCACCACGCCGCTGGCCGTGCAGGCAATTGTGACCGCGCGACACATCAGCGAAACGCCGACAATCGCAACTGCGACTGCACCGAATGCCGGAAACCGGAAGAGGCGAAGTTGTCGATCGTCTCGATGGTGCCGGCCGACAAGGTCAACGTCACCAAGAACGGGTCAGGGCTGAAGGTTGTCGATCCTGACGCGCTGATCCAGCAGCATGCCTGCACTGTCTGCGGCGTTCCCTGCACGGCTCAGACACCCGGCCGAAACATCCGTTCGCCGGCTTGTCGCGCGTCCATATCGACCTGTCTGGGCAGGACGGCTGGGCCACTCCGACCTTTGCCGCATTCGTGTCGTCGGTCATCGACGGCGCGACCAAGCGCGATCAAATGGGCGCGTTCCGGACGCGATCGGTCAAGCTGGGCACGACACTGTCGGAAACGCGGAACAACGGGTTGATGGGCGATAGCGCCACCTTGATCGCCAATGCACCGGTCGTATTGGATAATTGATCCGGCCGGAAATCGCGCTTGGCCATGGTTGGCCATGAGCAGAACCGAAAAAATCCTCTGCCGTTAAGTCATTGGCATGGGTCGGCAGGATATGACGGGGCCGACATGCCCTATTCCAGCCTGCCCAAACACGTATTCTGGTCTGCCTGCCGCCGCGATGCGCGATTTCGGCTTGACGATCTTTATGCACCAAAGTTTGCGTTGGCTCCCGGCCAGCGGGTCGCGACAATTGGCAGCTGCTTTGCGCAGCATATCGGGCGTTACGTGCGGCAGTCGCGCCTGACTTATCTGGATGTCGAACCCGGAAGCACCCGGATGCCGCCTGCGATCGCCACAAAATTCGGCTATGGGTTGTTTTCCGGTCGCTATGGCAACATTTACACAACCCGGCAGCTACTGCAGTTGATCAACGACGCTTTGGTCGGGCGAATCCGGGACGAGGCAATCTGGACCAGAGGTGATCGGTTTTACGATGCCTTGCGTCCGGCGGTCGAGCCCGACGGGCTGGGCAGCCGCGACGAGGTGATATGCCATCGGCGCAACCATCTGTGCCGGGTCAGGGCATTGCTGGGCCAGATGGAGGTGCTGATACTTACCCTTGGCATGACCGAAACTTGGGCAGACCGGGTGACCGGCACGGTCTATCCCACGGCCCCGGGGGTGATTGCTGGTACCTTCGATCCGGCGCGCCATGTCTTTGTGAACATGGGCTTTGCCGACGTGATAGAGGATCTGGATGCGGCGATCGGCCTGCTGCGCGGGGTCAATCCCGGCCTTGAGATCGTACTGACCGTGTCGCCGGTCCCACTGGCGGCGACGGCCACGGGGCAGCACGTGTTGCGTGCCAGTACCTATTCGAAATCGGTGCTGCGGGCGGTCGCCGATGAGATCGCGCGGACCGACGACGCCATCGACTATTTCCCTTCCTACGAAATCATCACCGGGCTGCCCTTTGCGTCCCGGTTCCATAAACCCGACCTGCGCACCGTGATGTCGGCAGGGGTAGAGACCGTGATGGCGGCTTTTTTCGCCAAACATCCGGGGTTGCTGGACAGCGAACTGCCCGAGGACCATTGCGACGCCGATGATCCCGACGCTGCACCGGTCGACGACGTCATGTGCGAAGAACAGTTGTCGGATGCGTTCTTGCGGCCATGAGAGTCTGTGTTATTGGCAATTCGCATGTCGGCATGCTGATCAAGTCGCTGGCCGAGGTGCCGCAGGACGATCTGACATGTCTGTTTTTCGCCGCTTCGGGGGTGGGCCCCGACGCGTTTGTCATTGACGGGAACGGGGTGCTGACGACCGGCGATCCGCGCATCTGCCGGCAGTTCGGCCTGTTCAATATGCCGACCACCGTCGATCTGGCTGCCTGTGATCTGATTGTCATTGTGGCGATGACGGCAACGCTTTTTCACGTCAAACCCTTGCTGGGTGAACATCTGGTGTATGGCTGGCCCGGTTTTCAGGCCTTGGCGGGGGCGATGGAAAACCCCTGCGGTTCGGCGCTGCCGCAGCCGATCCTGTCAGAGGCGGCATTTGTCGCGGGACTGCCTGCCCATATCCGTATCAGCCTTGCCTGCAGGTTTGTGGTCGAAATCCGCAAACGGCTGGCGGTGCCGATCCTGATTGTCCGGGAACCGGCGCCGTCCGAAGCCCTTTTTGATCATCTAGGGAAGCATCCGTTTCTGAGGAGGATCGCCAGATCTGGGGATCTGCTGGCAGCCGCGGTAGCGTTAGCGCAGGCGCACAAACTGGCCTTTGCCGGCGTTGACGGGTTGCAGGTGTTGGTTCAACCCGACGTGACGCTGACGCCGCAGGGTCTGACCGCGCGGGCGTATCGCACCGGCGCTGTCCGCCTCAACGTGCGGTTTGCCCAGCCGGTGACAGACATGATTCATGTCAACGCAGGCTACGGCGGCCTCGTCTGGCAGCAAATCCGCGCCGCCGGGGCGCAATTGCCAAGTGCAATTCCATTAAATTCAAGAAACTTGCCGGATCCGGGTTAAGCCCGCAGTGGCACTCTTTCTGGCAGACATGAAGAAGTGACCGGTTGGGACTTCCGTTCTTTGTACTGGCAGGGCAGAGCAACGCTGTCGCGACTGAAAACAACATCCGGGTGCAAATGGCTGCGCAGTCTGGCGTGGGCAGTTATGGTCTGATCGGTATCTGTGCCAACGGGGCGCCATTGATCTTTGCCCGGGCCTTGCCGGACCGGGCAAAACCTAACGCGCTTTGGGACGGCCTGGTCACCCGGACACTTGGGAAGGTAAATACAAAAAGGCGGGTCGCCAGACCCGCCTTTTGTTGTTTGTCAGGCGACCCTTCGGGCCTGCGGTTTGCGCCGCCGCTGACCGCCCGGTCTTGCGGTTGCCGCGGGGCTGCCACCACCGCCGCCACCAAAGCGGCGCCGCTGGCCATTGCCGCCACCACCGCCATTGGGCTTTTTCTTTTGTCCCGGCAGAACCTCCCACGGGCGGCCCGATGCGACGGGAATATCAGCCTTCATCGCTTTCTGGATATCGAACAGCTCGATCATCTCGTCGG
>JBBKXP010000270.1:0-8839 GCA_037969545.1 Paracoccaceae bacterium
GCCCAATGGCGGGGCGGGGTTCGGGTTGTGGGGGCTGGTCAACAAGTTCACGCTGGCCTTTGCGGCGGTGATCCTGTTGCCGCTGCTGGAACGGTCGGGGTTTCAGGCGGGGGCAAGCACGTCGCCGCCCGCGGCGTTGTGGTTGCTGACACTGATGTATGCGCTGGTGCCTGTCGTCCTGAAACTGGTGGCGATCACGCTGTTGGCGCTGACCGATCTGGAGAGTGACTGATGGATTTCAACGGTAAACGCTATTGGCTGGTCGGGGCGAGCGAAGGTCTGGGTCGGGCCCTGGCGCATCGGCTGCACAGAGCCGGGGCATCGGTGATCGTGTCGGCACGGTCGCGGGATCGGCTGGACGAACTGGTGGGCGAACTGGGCGAGCGCGCGCGCGCGGTGACGGTCGATGTGGCCGACATGGCGGTTGTCGAAAAGGCCGTGGCCGAGGTCGGGCAGATCGACGGGGTGGTCTACCTCGCCGGGGTCTACTGGCCGATGAAGGCGACCGAATGGGACAACGACAAGGCCGCGATGATGGGCGAGATCAACTATCTGGGGGCGTCCCGGGTCGTCGGCGCGGTGATGCCGGGGATGGTGGCGCAGGGGCATGGCCATATCGTGCTGACCGGGTCGCTGTCGGGGTTCCGGGGGCTGCCGGGGGCGATCGGCTATTCGGCGTCCAAGGCGGGGATCATGGCGCTGGCCGAATCGATGCACTGCGACCTGCGCGACGGCCCGATCCGGGTGCAGGTCGGTAATCCCGGGTTCATCAAGACCCAGCTGACCGACAAGAACGATTTCAGGATGCCGTTTTTGATGACGCCCGAAGAGGCGGCCGAGGAAATGTTTGCGCTAATGAATTCGCGGGTCTTCAAGCGTAGCTTTCCGCGCCTGTTTTCATGGCTGTTCCGGGGCTCGCAGTTCCTGCCCGACTGGGCCTATTACCGGCTGTTCGGTGGATCATAGAAGTCCGCGATCAAAGTCTGGAACAACTGCTGTGGAGGTGTGTTAGTATCGGTGCCACAGGAGAGTGCACGATGCTGAACATAACCGCTGAAAAGGTGGCCGAGGTGATCATTCTCGCCCGCGAGATGCGCGACCTGTCGGTGCCCCGCGGCGCGGCAGAATTCGAAGGTTTCATCGGCGACATGAACGACGATGAACGGGCAGCACTGGTCGCCGTGTTCTGGATCGGGCGCGGCACCTTTGATGCCGCTGATCTGGGCGAGGCGGTGGAGACGGCAATGAACGAGGCGACGACGCCGACCACCGATTACCTGAAAGGATCGCCGCATCTGGCGGATCATCTGGAAAGCGGGCTCGAGGCGGTGGGGATTTCGGCGGGCGATGCCGAGGACGCGCTTTACCGCCCGACGTGAGTTTCGAACTGACTGCCGGCGCGCCCCCAGATGCCGCTGTCGAGGGCGTTCAGGGTCAGCAGATGCGGCAGGAGCTGGGCCGCAAAGTCTTCGCTGCTGTCGCGCGGCAGGAGTGATGGCAAGTTGTCGATGGCGGTGACATCAAGGGGTGGCGTTTCGTGGACCCGCAGCGCCGGCTTGTCCCATGTCGTCGCCCGATCATAGACCTTGATGGGCGAGAATTCGCTGTCTGGGTCGCAGGCGATATCACCGATCACCGACAGGCGGCGGGACGCGGTTTTCGCCGACATCGGCACAAAGACGGGGGTACCGGGGCGGGCGAGGATGCAGTTCAGGAAAATCGCGTGCTGCAGAATTTCGGGGAACGGGCCGCCGGATGTGGTTTCGGCCATGTCCCATCTGGTCGTGGCAATCCCGACCGCTTTGTAAAGGTCCGCCGCCCCGGTCCCGACCCGGCCCAGGGCGCCGATGATCAGGGCGTTGGGTTTATTTTCCAGCTTTCCAAGATCGTCGCGTAACTTCTCCGTCAGTGCCGTGGCGCTGTTGAATGTGCTGACAGGCCCGGCAATGACCCCTTTGGTTTGAGCAACCCAGGTCAGCAGTGCCACCGCCGCGCCCGCATAGCCGGCCCAATAGCCGAAGGCCGCGACCCGTCGTCCGCCGTCATCCGTCAGGTATTCCAGATCATATAACGTCCCGCCCCCGGTGCGAAACCGCTCCAGCAAGACCTGTCCGGCAGGTTGCCCTTTGTAGGCATGGCCGAACATGATGTGGCGGTGGGTCAGCGGGGTGCCGTCGTCTGGCAATTCCTTGAGCCCGAAAATGATGGAGTCGGCCGGCGCTGCGGTCCAGCTGCCTGCGGCCGCAGTGGCGCAACCCCGCGCGGCATAATCGGCCAGCGGGATGACTCTTTGCGGGCTAACCTCGATTGTGACCTGAAATCCAGCGGCCAACAGGTCGGCCGCCCCGGCGGGGGTGATGCCGACCCGCTGTTCGTGGTCGCGCTGTTCGGCCCTGACCCAAAGATGGGTCATAGCAGGCCCATGTCGCGGACCGTGGCGACAGAGGGTCGCGCCGACATGGCTACAGCGAAGGCGGCGAGTTTGGGAAATGTGGCGATATCCACGCCGTCGCCCGCCAGCCAGATGGTGAGCATGTAAAGGTAAGGGTCGGCAAGACTGATCCGTTTGCCGAGAATGAAAGGGCCAAAGGTCACGTTGTTTTCCAGATAGGCGCAGCATTCAGCCACGGTGCGCGGGACGTTGGCACGCATGTCGTCAATCGACGACTGTTCGCTGGCCCAGCGTGCCCCGCGCATCTTGTGCGCATGGGCCGGGTGCATAGTGCTGGCGAGGTAGTACATCACCTCGCGCATCTTCGCCGCCTTGAAGGGGTCGGCGGGGATCAGGTTGGCGTCGGGCGCAATGGCACCGATGTAGTCAAGGATGGCGCCGGTCTCGGTCAAAAGGCCGTCCGGTGTATCCAGCGTCGGCACCCGGCCTTTGGGGTTGATTGCCAGATAGTCGGGTTTGGTCTGGGCGGCCGATTTGAAGTCGACCATGATCGGTTGCCAATCCAGCCCCGTCTCGGCAAGTGTCATCGCGACGACGACGGAAATCGTGTTGGGGGCGCAGTGCAGTTTCAACATCGGTCGGCCTTTCAGAAATGGGTGCGGGCATGTGCCCGGTCAGCGCGATCAAGGTGCGGCGTGGCGTTGAATCCGGCCAGAATCGGGCCCTGATCGATCACATGGATGTGGTGCAGCGAGGTGTTGCGGATCGGCAGCAGGACATGCGCCATCCGGGTCGGATCGAGGTTGAGCAGGTGCCGGATCACCATGCCGATCACGCCGCCCGAGGTGATGCAGAGGACCCGCCGACCGGGGGCTGTTGCCCGTTGCAAAACGCCGGTAACGCGAGATTCGAAAGATGCAAAGGTCTCGACCCCCTGAATCTCCGCCTTGTGCCAGGCTTGCATGACCTGCGGGATATGGGCGGCAAATGCTTCGGGGCCGGGCATGGGAATGCCGTGCGTATCTTGTAGCGCGGCCCCGAGGTTGAAGTAGTCCATTTCGTTCAGCCGGGGGTCGATGTCGGGGTGGGCGTAGCCCATCGCGGTGGCGGTCTGCTGATGCCGTTTCAGGCTGCCCGACAGGACCAGATCGTAGGTTTCACCGTGGTCGCGCAGATGATCGCCCAGCCATTCGGCCTGCTGCATGCCCAGCTTTGACAATTGGTCATAGCTGGCTTCGTCCGTTGCGCCGGAATTGGCCTGCCCGTGTCTGACCAAGGTGATTTGTCCCATGCGGATTTGGTAGTGGGTTGCGCCCGGTTGGGCAATGCCGGGGGGCAGAGTGATGCCGGAGCCTCCGGCGGGAGTATTTTTGGCCAACAGAAGCTGTGAAGGCGCAAGGGCCTTGGCGCATTTTCTTGGTTCGCTGTCGTTTGTGGGCTTTGGGCTTTTCCGCTGCCGTGGTCTAAGGTGCCGCAACTGCACGGGAGTCGCGCCATGTCTGATCGGATCTGCTTTGTTTTGGATGGCAAGGATGTCGAGGCCGAAAAGGGCCAGACCATCTGGGAGGTCGCCAAGGCCCAAGGGACGACGATCCCGTATCTGTGCCACAAGGACGCCCCCGGCTATCGGTCCGACGGCAACTGCCGCGCTTGCATGGTTGCGATCGACGGCGAGCGGGTGTTGGCGGCGTCGTGCATCCGTGATCCCGCCGAGGGGATGAAAGTATCGTCGCAGGGGGCGCGCGAAAAGACTGCCCGCAAGATGGTGATGGAACTGCTGTTGGCCGATCAGCCCGAGCAGGACGTGGCGCACGATAAATCTTCGCATATGTGGGACATGGCGGCGGCGCAGGGAGTCGACGACAGCCGGTTTCCGGCGATGCAGGCCGATCATATTCCGCTGCTGGACGACAGCCATGTGGCGATGTCCGTCAACCTTGACGCCTGCATCCAGTGCGGGCTTTGCGTTCGGGCCTGCCGTGAAGTGCAGGTCAACGACGTGATTGGCATGGCCGGGCGCGGACACGGGACGTTTCCGGTGTTCGACATGGACGACCCGATGGGCAATTCGACCTGTGTGGCCTGCGGCGAGTGTGTGCAGGCTTGTCCGACCGGGGCGTTGATGCCGGCCACCGTGCTGGACGACGCACAGGTCGGGGATTCGGCGGATTTCGATTCCGAGGCGCAGTCGGTCTGTCCTTTCTGCGGGGTCGGGTGTCAGGTGTCGCTGAAGGTCAAGGATGGCCGGATCAAGTTTGTCGAGGGCATCAACGGCCCGGCAAACGAGGGGCGGTTGTGTGTCAAGGGCCGGTTCGGGTTCGACTATATCCACCATGCGCATCGCCTGACGGTGCCACTGATCCGCCGCGATGATGCGCCTGCCAAGGGGTTGAACGTGGACCCCGGCAACTGGCAGACGCATTTCCGCGAGGCGACATGGGACGAGGCGCTGGATTTTGCCGCTGGCGGGCTGGCGAAGCTGCGCGATGAAAAGGGTGGCGATGCGGTGGCCGGGTTCGGCAGCGCCAAATGCACCAACGTGGAGGCCTATCTGTTCCAGAAGATGATCCGGCAGGGGTTTGGCCATAACAACGTCGATCACTGCACCCGGCTCTGCCATGCCTCGTCGGTTGCGGCGCTGATGGAAAATGTCGGATCGGCGGCGGTGACGGCAACCTTCAACGAGATCGAGAATGCCGATGTCGCCATCGTCATCGGGGCCAACCCGGTCGAAAACCATCCCGTCGCCGCGACCTTTTTCAAGCAGTTCACCAAGCGGGGCGGCAAGCTGATCGTGATGGACCCGCGCGGCGTCGGGTTGCGCCGGTTCGCGTCGCACATGCTGCAGTTCCGCCCCGGTTCCGATGTGTCGATGCTGAATGCGATCATGCACACGATTGTCGAGGAAGGTCTGGTCGACCGGCAGTATGTCGAAGCCTATACCGAGAATTTCGAGGCGCAAAAGGAGCACCTTAAGGATTTCAGCCCTGAAAAGATGGCACCGATCTGCGGTGTCGAGGCAGATGTGTTGCGCGATGTGGCGCGGACATTCGCCGGGGCCAAGGCGGCGATGATATTCTGGGGCATGGGGATTTCGCAGCATATCCACGGCACGGATAATTCGCGCTGCCTGATTTCGCTGGCGCTGATGACCGGGCAGGTGGGTCGTCCGGGGTCAGGGCTGCATCCCCTGCGCGGGCAGAACAACGTGCAGGGCGCGTCGGACGCCGGGCTGATCCCGATGTTCATGCCGGACTACCAATCGGTCGCCAATGACGGCGTGCGATCGGCCTTTGCCGAGATCTGGGGCGAGGACATCATCAATCCGCAAAAGGGTCTGACCGTGACCGAGATCATGGATGCGGTCCACGACGGCAAGATCAGTGGCATGTATATCCTTGGCGAAAACCCGGCGATGTCTGACCCGGATGTGGACCATGCCCGCGATGCGCTGGCCAAGCTGGAGCATCTGGTGGTGCAGGACATTTTCATCACCGAAACGGCCAACTATGCCGATGTGATCCTGCCTGCGTCGGCCTTTGCGGAAAAGACCGGGACGGTGACCAACACCAACCGGCAGGTGCAGATGGGCCGCCCTGCGGTGCCGCCGCCGGGGCTGGCGCGCGAGGATTGGTGGATCGAGGTCGAGCTGGCGAAACGGCTGGGGCTGGGGTGGACCTATACGCACCCAAGCGAGGTGTTCACCGAGATGACGCGCAGCATGAAATCACTGGCGAACATCACCTGGGACAGGCTTGAGGCGCAGAATGTCGTCACTTATCCGTCGCTGTCACCGACTGATCCGGGGCAGCCGATCGTCTTTGCCGATGGATTCCCGCGTGCCGGGGGCCGGGCCAAGTTCACGCCTGCGTCGATCATCGCGCCCGATGAGGTGCCAGATGCCGATTATCCGATGATCCTGACCACCGGACGGCAGTTGGAACACTGGCACACCGGGTCGATGACGCGGCGGTCCAAGGTGCTGGATGCGGTCGAGCCCGAAGCAAATTGTTCGTTGCATCCGAAAACGCTGCGCAATCTGGAGGTTGAGCCCGGGGGGATGTTGCGGCTGACCACACGGCGCGGGTCGATTCGGATCATGGCGCGGGCAGACCGGGCGGTGGCCGAAAACATGGTGTTTCTGCCCTTTGCCTTTGTCGAAGCGGCGGCAAATCTCTTAACGAATTCGGCGATTGACCCTTATGGTAAAATTCCTGAATTCAAATTCTCGGCGGTGCGGGTCGAAAAGGCGGAAACACAATTGGCTGCTGAATAATTTCGGTGGCAATTCGCATCACGGGCTGTAACAATGTTCAATAATTAGGAGGTCAGCGATCGGATTGATTGCTGGTCAACGCGCCATATGACCCGAAATGGGGGTCTATTGGGCAGGTTTTTGAGATTACAACCTATTGACGAAAAGAATCATGCTGTACTGTCGGCAACATGTTGCCTGTTATAATGATTTCAATGGCTTAGGCGTTGGCGGAATTTCGCTCATGTTGCGACGGCAACGATGTTCGCAACTGCAGCAATGATTCACGGAAATGTCCGTTCCACATCAGTCTGGACCGTCCTATCTCGACCCCATCGCAGCCAGGAGCTGCTAGTCTCGTGATAAGGAAATTGATCATGAAAACCACGAATATCTTTGTCGCCACCGTCATCAGCGCCATGATCGCAGGCGCAGCGACAGCCCAGACCACCACATTCGGTCTGAATGACGCCGCCTCGGACGAGGTCACCGACCTGCGCGACGCGATTGACGACGACGCCCGTGACGTGACCTTTGGCAACGAAGGCCGTCAGGTCGGCACATACGGTTCGGTCGCCCTGCGCGCCACGTCGTTCGACAGCAGCACCGATTTCGACGTCGTCACCATCGGTGTCGGCGCCAACTACGGTTTCTTCGATGGCACCAACGGGTCGGAATTCAACCTGTCGTTTGTCTATTCGGACTCGACCGATCCGGTTGCCGAGGACACCAACACTGTAACCGCAAGCTACGACTACACGCGTGACTTCAGCGATCGCTTCTTCGGTTATGCCAGCATCGACATCAAGTCGGACCAGGAAGCCGATCCGCTGGTCCTGGACGATATCAGCAAAGACGCGTTCCTGGGCTTTGGCGTCGGCTACCGCGTCGTGAACACGCCGTCGACCATTTTGGCGTTCAAAGCAGGCCCGGGCTACCGTGGTCTGGAAAAGTCGGACGGCGCCTCGTTCGTCACCTATCGTGAAGCCGCCTACAGCGTCGAAGCGAACTTTTCCTACAGCTTCAGCGATACCGTGTTCCTGAGCAACGACACCACCGTCATCGGGTCGGACGCCGACACCACCGTCAAGAACGAGCTGGCTGTCAACGTCGCGCTGAACAACGCCCTGTCGCTGCGCACCAGCTACACGTCCGAATTCAACGGGCCGGACATCGGTTCGCTGGACAACTCGGACAACACGCTGGGCTTGTCGGTCGTCTACAACTTCAACTGATCCAGGGCTGCATTCCCAAGGATTGTTGGGGCGGAGGGTGAAAACCCTCCGCCCCGTTGCGTTTTCAGTAACCGGACATGAAACCGCGAAGCAACGGCAACAGCGCTGCCGCCGCGACGCCCACGACCGCACCTATCGCCAGTCGCACAACCCCGCCACCCAGCGATGGGGCAGCGACGCCAAGGATGCCGCAGACGGTTGCATAAAAGGCGAGCGAGATTGCGTCCATGCGCCAGCCCTAGCACAAATCCGCATGGCGGTCGCCGAGGTTGTTGGCGGCGTCAGCCCGGCCGACAGTCGCCAAAATGCCAACGCCCGACATCGGTTATTGTATAACCGCAAGTCGCAGGACTAGCTTTGAGCGATCAGGCAACAAAAGGTGGCGGGATGCTGAAGAACAAGACAGGGACAAAGGTCGTGTCATTGGCTGTCGGTGTGATTCTGGCCGGGGCGGCGGCCGCCGAAGATGCCGCGCTGATCCTGGGCACCGAAAGATATGAACAACTGCCAAGGGCGTTTCGCGCGGCATCGGTCACGGCTGCTGCGCCCGAACTTGAAGCACTTGGGTTCACGGTGTCGTCGCTGCCCAATGGCCGCGCCGCCGCAACCCTTGCCGCCTTGACCAAATTCGTCGTAGCCGCCCCGGATGCCGACCGCTTGCTGGTCGTTCTTTCGGGCCGGTTTGCCACGGATGGTCGCAACACGTGGTTTCTGATGGCTGACAGCAGCACACCTGAGGTTTTCAGCGTCGCGATGCAGGGCGTGCTGGTGCAGTCTGTGCTGGACGTTCTGGCGTCGGCCCCCGGTCAGGCGGTGCTGATGATCGGCAGCGAAGAGGGCGACGATCAACCGTTCGATAATTATCTGCGAGCTGGCGTCGGAAATCTGGAGATTCCGCAGGGCGTCACGGTCTTGCGCGGCGAACCCCGCGATCTGGCCGATTTTCTGGCGGCAGAG
>JBBKXP010000271.1:0-3081 GCA_037969545.1 Paracoccaceae bacterium
GAGTGTAGGACAGGCAGGCATTCAGCGGCGCGAACACATCCAGCGGCAGGATTTTTTGCGGTTGCTGCACCAGTTCGGCAATCGCCTTGGCCACTTCGGCCACCGAAGGCGCATCGACAAGGTTCAGAAACCGCGTTGCCATCCGGTCGGAGGCCTGGACGTTTCTGGTCACGATCCCGGCAGGGGTGACGCGCGGAATGAAGAAGGTGATCGCGTTGGGCAACGGCACCGACTTGTCCTTGGTCGCAGCAACCAGCACCTTGCCCGTCTGGGTCCGCGCGTCCCACCGATAAACGTCGCGCCAGATGCCCTGCACCAATGTTCGATCGGACAAAATTGCCTCGACAGTACGGCCGGGCACAGCCGCCACTTGAAAATCGACACCGCCAATGGTGACTGTCTGACTCATCTGCGGCCCTCGGGTTTGCGCGGGTCATATCCGCAACACCGGGGCGGCGCCACATGATTGCATCTCAGTCCGGCTTCAAAGTTGATTTGGGTCTGCGATCTTTGCGATCCGGGTGCGGCTCCTGCGGTCACGTTCGGTGGCCGATTTCAACTGGCCGCAGGCCGCCATGATATCTTCGCCGCGCGGCGTCCGGATCGGCGAAGCATAGCCAGCGTGGTAAATGATATCGGCAAAGGCGCGGATGCGGTTGTTCGATGACCGCTTGTAGGGCGCACCCGGCCATTCATTGAACGGGATCAGGTTGATCTTGGCCGGAATGCCTTTGATCAGCGCGACCAGACGGCGGGCGTCGTCGTCAGAATCGTTCACCCCGTCCAGCATCACATATTCAAACGTGATCCGTTCCGAGTTCGTCGCCTTGGGATAGGCCCGCAGGGCGTCGAGCAAGTCGGCAAGCGGCCACTTCTTGTTGATCGGCACCAGTTTGTCGCGGATTTCGTCCGTGGTGCCGTGAAACGAAATCGCCAGCATGCAGCCGATCTCGTCGGCGGTGCGGGCGATTTCCGGAACGACGCCGCTCGTCGACAGGGTGATCCGGCGGCGCGACAGCGAAATGCCCTCGGGGTCCATCGCGATCTTCATCGCATCGCGGACGTTGTCGAAATTATACAGCGGCTCGCCCATGCCCATCAGCACCACGTTGGACAGCAGCCGGGTTTCGTCCCTGGGCGCACCGGGCACCGGCCATTCGCCCAGATCGTCGCGCGCCAGCATCACCTGCCCGACAATTTCGGCGGCCGTCAGGTTACGCACCAGCTTTTGCGTACCTGTATGACAGAACGAACAGGTCAGGGTGCAGCCGACCTGCGACGAAATGCAGAGCGTGCCGCGATCGGTTTCGGGGATATACACCACCTCGACCTCGTGCCCGCCGGCGATCCGCACCAGATATTTGCGGGTGCCGTCCGCGCTGACCTGTTTGGTCACGACTTCGGGCAGGGCAATCACGAAATTGGCGGCCAGCAGGGCGCGGAAATCCTTGGAAAGGTTGGTCATCAGGGCAAAATCGCGCACCCCCCAATGATAGACCCATTGCCAGATCTGCCCAACGCGCATCTTGGCCTGCCGTTCCGGCGCGCCGACCGCGATCAGCGCCTCGCGCAACCCGTCACGGGTCAGCCCGACGATGTTGGGCAACCCGTCGGGCAGGTTGCGGGGGATGGTGTGGACATCCTGGGTGATTGGCGCAGTGGCGGACATGGTGAAACGCGGGCTTTCGGTGTTCAAAAGCGGCACATACAGCAAAGCGCGGCAGACTCCAAAGAAATCTGTCCGCCGCTACTTCTGGCCAGCATCACGCCCGCCCAAGGCCGCGATTGTCTCTCGACAGTCTGCAGAAACCTCGGTGTCAGCTAAGAACTACCCGGCGCAGCGGCGCTCGGCCTCTTCCACTGTCGCAGTAAATCCCGACAAGGAGAATTTGTCGCGGGTAACAGTGCCGCGACCCGATTGGCCGGTCAGCGTCGCCTCGGACCCGCGTTTCATCGCCGCGACGATGCGGGCGTCATCCTCGGGGGTGGCGGGCCAGGCCCATTCGCCCTCGGTGAATAGCTGGAAGGGGGTGCCGGCAATGTCGAGGCTGACAGTCGAGCCACCGGCAAAGGGATAACCGGCGGTAAAGGCCACTTGCCCCTGCACCGACGCGGTCGGGCGGTAGAACACGAACAGCAACACATCGCCCCGGCGCACTGCGACGACGGTGCCGTCGCGGGTGTTCACCGATTCCTTGGGCGCCGAAACGCCCCAGCACTCGGTCGGGTTGCTGTCGACAAAAACGCTCCAGTCGGTATTGGCGGCGACCCGATTGGACGACTCCTGCGCATGGGCGCTGGAGGCGAGGGTGATCGCTGCAACGGCCCCGGCAATGCGGAAAATTCGTGACATCATGTTTACAGCCTCCAAGCTGTGCTTGCCTCTGGATGTTCCGGCCAGTGGCGCATTCTGGCGGCACCTTTTCGTCTGGCGGGAACGGTTTCAACCCGATAGGCACCACAATAGCAAGAAATCGCCGAACGGGGAAAGCCCCAAAGGGTCACAAATCCGCGTGGAATGCCGCCGGGTGCTTCAAAGAGGGGTCAGTCATGGGACACGCTGTCGATCTGGTCGAAGTCTGGCGCGGCGATATTCTGGAATCGGTGCATCGCGGCCATGCGGTGATCTGCGACGACAAGGGCCAGATCGTGCAGGCTTGGGGCGACCCCGAAACGGTGATTTTCCCGCGCTCGGCGTGCAAGATGTTGCAGGCGCTGCCGCTGATCGAAAGCGGCGCTGCGGATGCGGCGGGACTTGGGGTCGAACAACTGGCGCTGTCCTGTGCCAGTCATCAGGGTGCTGCGATCCATACCGACCGGGTGGCGGCATGGTTGGCCACGCTCGGCCTGTCGGACGACGATTTCCGCTGCGGGGCGCATATGCCTTATGATGTGGCAGCGGCGCACGCTTTGATCCGGGCCGACGAAAAACCCTGCCAAATGCACAACAACTGTTCGGGCAAACATAGCGGGTTTCTGACCCTGAACCGGCATCTGAAAGCCGGGTCGGATTACATCGCACTGGATCACCCGGTGCAGCTCGCGGTCAAAGCGGCGTTCGAGGAGGTCACGGGCGAGGAT
>JBBKXP010000272.1:0-4801 GCA_037969545.1 Paracoccaceae bacterium
CGTCTCACGACCGAGGCGCGCGACCTGTTCCGCCGCCCGCTGCTGCCCGAAGAACTGCGCCGCTATGATGCCGTCGTCATCGACCCGCCGCGCGCCGGAGCCGAGGCGCAGGTCGCCGAAATTGCGCTCGCCGGCGTGCCCGTGGTGGCGATGGTGTCGTGCAATCCGGTGACATTCGCCCGCGATGCCAAATGCCTGATCGCCGGCGGTTATCGGATGGGGCCGGTCACAGTCGTCGATCAGTTTCGCTGGTCGGCCCATGTCGAAATGGTTGCCGGATTCTCACGCGAATGAGAACAGCGCGACGTGACGCTGCGCTAGGCGGACAGGACATTTTGGTGTAAAGGACGGCAAAAGGCCAAAAAGACGTGACGGGGCAGATGATGACGCAGATTTCCAGACGATTGACGCTTGTGGGATTGGGGCTTGCCCTGGCCGGTTGTGCCAGGCCGCCATCCAAGTTCTTGACATATGACGGACCCGAGGTGACCAGCATCATGCTGTACAAGGGCGACCGGCGGATGTTCCTGATGCATGACAACACCGCGTTGAAAACCTTCAACTTTCAGCTTGGCTTTGCGCCGGTCGGGCACAAGCAAGTCGAACGCGACGGGCGCACGCCCGAAGGCGCCTACCGGATCGACAGACGCAACCCCAACAGCAACTATCATCTGTCGATCGGCATCTCATATCCCAACGAACGCGACCGCGAGATTGCGCAGGCGCTGGGGATGCAGCCGGGCGGAGATATTTTTATCCACGGGACACCACAGACCAAGCTGGGCAACCGCGACTGGACGGCGGGCTGTATCGCCGTGACCGATGACGAGATCGAGGAGATCTATGCGATGGTCACCGACGGAACGCCGATCTTTATCTACGCATAGGTGCCGGTATCTACGCTTAGGTGCCGGTTACCAGGGTCCACCAGATTTTACCCGCCGGTTCCTGAAACCATGAAAAGCCCAATGTACGGGCGTTCGGATCAAGGATCACGTCGCGTGTGTCGGGTTGCTGCATCCATGCGGCCAGCGTCTCAAGCTCGGTTTCGTAGGTTTCCGAGATGTTTTCACCCAACAACCGCCCGGTGTAACCGACCCGCCGTGCCCGTTCCGGCGGCGACGACCCGTCAGACCCGAAATGCCAGGGCCGGTTCTGTGCCGACATGTCGCGGGCATGGGTGGCGGCGGCGGCATTCAGCTGTGCATTCATCTGCAGCGACGACCGACCCGCGGCGCTGCGCAGCGAATTGACGCCGTCCAGCAGGCGGAACGTGATTTCGGCGGTATCACCGGGCGCAATCCGGTAAAGCTGCGGCAGAGGCAGGCCATCGGCCCCGATCCGCGCGTTCGACTGCGGCGCACAGGCCGCCAGCGACACCAACCCCAGACCAGCCATTACCACACGACGATTCATGATATTATCCCTGTTTGTCGGGGTTCCTTAACTGGTTGGGCGTTGCAGTTCAAACCCACATTGGCAATCCAGCGCCGATCTGACGGGAGTTTGAATTGCGACCGGGGCGAAAGCGCCGTAAAAGACACGCAAAACAGGGCTTCAGGCCCAAAAGGAGCATCACCATGCCGATCATTACACCGAAAAACGCCGGGCTGACGCGCCGCGCCTTTGTTGCCGCCGCCGCAGCAACAGTCGGGACCGGCGCCGTCGCGCAGCAAACCAATTCGACCGAGGTCGAAGGCGACGTTTCGCAGTCGCTTCGCCACAATATATCAAGTTTTCGGACGCTGGACTGGCAGCCGTACTTCGCCAATCTCAACAATGGTGCCATTCTGGTCGATATCCAGTCGCGCGCGCTGCACTACTGGTCCCAGGACGGTAACACCTACAAACTCTATCCGACATCGGTGCCGCTGACCGACGAATTGACCCGGCGCGGCAGCACATCCGTCACTGACAAGGTGGTTGCGCCGACGTGGCGGCCGACCCCCAGCATGCGTGAACGCAATCCAGAATGGCCCGAGGTCGTAGCGGGCGGCGATCCGGCCAACCCGCTGGGGCCGCTCGCCCTGTATCTGTCCTGGCAGTATTACCGCATCCACGGAACACAGGACACACGCAAGATCGGGCGTCGGTCGTCCAATGGGTGCATTGGCCTTTATAATGAACACATTACCGAACTGTTTGCGTTGGCAAATGTCGGCACCCAAGTGTTGCTAATTTGACGACATTTCGGGCGCCTGATCGCGCATCGGCGATTGAAGCCTTTGCATTTGGAAGCGAATACTGGTTTAGCACTGTTACGAGGTAAGTCTTGGGTGCCTGCTGCCATCCTCAACCAAAAAAGTGGTGGGCAAAAATTGGAGAAGATAGAAATGAAAAAAATCGCACTTGCCGCTGCCTTCGCTGGCGCCGCTTCGACCGCTTTCGCTGGCGGCATGTCTGAGCCTGTGATGGAAATGGCTCCGGCCGTTATCGTCGAAGAAACCAAGCAGGCGTCGTCGTCGGCCGGCCTGATCATTCCGCTGATCCTGATCGCGCTGATCGCTGTCGCGGCGTCGTCCTAAGCTTTCCGATCTTCGGATTTGAAAGGCGCGGGGGAAGCCCCGCGCCTTTCCTTTTTTTGTTGGGTTTTCTAGTTTGACAGCCAACCGCCCAGGTTGTCTGTAATCACCCCGGACAAGGCTGCAATATGCGCCGAGTCGTCGTTCAGGCAGGGGATGTAGGTGAAACTCTCACCGCCTGCGTGTTCAAAACTTTCCCTGATTTCTTCATTGATCTCTTCAAGCGTTTCGATGCAATCGGCGGCGAAGGCCGGCGCACAAACGGCGATGTTTTTCGCACCGCGCCGGGCCAGTCGCGCCACCTCTTCCACCGTGTAGGGCTGCAGCCATTCTTCGGGGCCGAATTTCGACTGGAACGTAGTAGTGATTCGGTCTTTTTCCCAGCCCAGCCGTTCGCGCAGCAACCGCGTGGTTTTCTGGCACTGGCAATGGTAGGGGTCGCCTTCGCGCAGATAGCGTTGCGGCACGCCATGATAGGAACAGACCAGGATATCGGGCGGAGACGCCGTCGCCGCATAGGTCCGTTCGATCGATTGCGCCAAGGCGTCAATATAGGCCGGTTCGTCGAAATAGGGCGGCACGACGCGCACAGCCGGCTGCCATTTTTCCCGCATCAACGCGCGAAAGAACTGGTCACAGGCCGAGGCTGACGTCGCCCCGGCGTAGTGCGGGTAAAGCGGGAAAAACAGGATGCGGGTGCAGCCTGCCGCCGTCATTGCCGCGACCATGTCAAAGGTCGAGGGGTTGCCGTAGCGCATGCAGAAATCGACGATGACCCTGTCGCCGAATTGCGCCTGCATTTGCGCTGCAATCGCTGTCGTCTGATTTCGGGTGATCGTCAGTAAAGGGCTTTCGTCGGCATCGGTGTTCCAGATCGAGCGATATGCGGCGCCGGATCGAAAAGGCCGTCGGGATAGAATCACCAGTTGCAACAGCGGCTGCCAAAGCCATGCCGAATAATCGACAACCCGCTTGTCCGACAGAAACTCGCCGAGGTATCGCCGCATCGACCAATAATCGGTGCCGTCCGGGGTGCCGAGGTTTGCCAGAAGAATGCCGACCTTGGGCGGTGTGACGACAGGGTGGTCGGCGGGCAGGGGCGATGGGGTGGCTTGCATCCTCGTCACATAGCTGTCCTGCGCTGGGGGTCAATCGCCCTTGGCGGGCAGTGGCGTTTCGTCGGTGTGCAAGGCATCGGCCAGCCGCTGCTGCGCCGAACCGGGGCGCAACGGTTTTGGCTGACTGGACGCCGGGGCCCAGCCGGTCAGGGTGATGACCTGAAACGTCGCCGGGGTCCGTCCGTCCGGGGTTCGGGGGCAAGATTGCGCCGCAGCGGCGATAATAGCGGCCCTTGTCGGGCGGCGGAGCCTGTCGTTCAAGGCGTTGCCCTCGCCCATTGCGCGCAGGTCGCGCATCAATGCAAGCGGGTCGGTGTAGCTGACCGGATAGTCGGTGCTGTCGGCCACCGGCAGCGCCAGGCCGGCCCGTTGCAGCAGTGCGCCCAGATCGCGGACCTCGCCCATCGGCGCGACACGGGGCGAGAGACCGCCGCTGATCCGCGATTCGGCTTGCGCAAGGGCATGGCGCAGGCCGCTCAGGGTGTCGCCGCCGAACAGGGTGGCGATCAGCAATCCGTCGGGTTGAAGGGCCAGCCGTGCCTGCACCAGTTGGCCGACCGGGTCATTCGCCCAATGCAGGGACAGCGCGTGGATCACCAGATCGTGCGCCCCTGCCATCAGGTCCAGGGTGTCATCATCGCGGACGATCCGCGCAGCGGGCATTCGTTCGGCCCAGAAAGCGGGAAAACCCGTCACCACCGCCGGTGATTTAAACGTTCTGTTAACCTCGTTCAGTCTTTCCTGCACCTCGTCGGCCACGGCCGCTTGCAGGAACAGCGCGGTGGCGCGCGTGCGGTTACGCTGCAGTGCGGTGCGGTCGGTCAGGATGGGCGGCGTTGTCATGGCGCCTTTGGTTTAGGGAGTCGCGATGGGATTGCACAGCGTCATCCGGATGGTCTATCCGGCCCAGTGCATCGCCTGCGACGCAATGACGGCCGAGGAATTCGGCCTTTGCGCCACCTGCTGGCGCGATACCCCTTTCATTTCCGGGCTGATCTGCGACGCCTGCGGCACGCCCCTGCCGGGCGAAGAGGGCGGCGATGCGGTGCTGTGCGACGATTGCCTGACAGTGGCACGCCCGTGGTCGCAAGGACGGGCGGCGTTCGTCTATGCGGCGACCGGGCGGCGGTTGGTTCTGGCGCTGAAACATGGCGACCGCAC
>JBBKXP010000273.1:0-5110 GCA_037969545.1 Paracoccaceae bacterium
GTGGACAGTGATACCGCGACCATCACCGCCAGACCGGTCTGCCAGTCGCCGGTCAATTCGAAAACAATGAGCGTGGTCGAAATCGGTGCCCCCAACACCGCCGCCGCCACCGCCCCCATCCCTGCCAGCGCATAGAGGGTTTCAGACCCCGACACGTCGGGCAGCAGCCCGGTGGCGACGATCCCGAAGGCCAAGCCGGTCAGCGCCCCGATCATCAGGGCGGGGGAAAAGACGCCACCACCCATGCGACCCCCCATGGTGATGGCGACAGCGACGATCTTGAGACTGACAAAGACCACAGCCTCGCGCAGTAGCAGGCTGCCGGTCAGGGCGTCGGATGTGGTTTCGTACCCGACCCCGATGATATGTGGCCACTGGAGCGCCAGCAGTCCCAGAAGAGCACCGGCGACGGCCGGACGCAAAGCGGGGTGCAGCCCGATCCGGGTCTGGACGTGACTGGCGAATGTGTCGGCCCAAAAGATCGACCGCATCAGCACCACGGCGACCAATCCGCAGACCAGCCCCAGACACAGGAATGCCGGCAGTTCGACATAAAACGACAACATCGTCTGGCCCGGCAAGGTGAATTCGGTGACGTCGCCGTAGACCAGCCGGTTGATCACGGTGCCGGCGACAGAAGCGATGGCGATGGGGGCAAAGGCGTGGACTGCAAAGTGGCGCAGGACGACCTCAAGCGCAAACAGGGTTCCGGCGATGGGGGCGTTGAAACTGGCCGACACGGCAGCGGCGACGGCGCAACCGAGCAAGTCGCGCCCGGTGATTCCGTCGGCCTTGATCCAGCGGCAGATCAGCGTCGAAATGACGGCCGCCAAGTGCACGACCGGCCCTTCGCGCCCGCTCGAGCCGCCGGTGCCGAGGGTGATCAGGCTGGCAAGAGCAGACGCCAGTCCACGTCGCACCTCGACCCGGCCTTCGTGCAATGCTGCGCCTTCGATCACGTCGGAAACCGTCCGCACCCGCCCGTCATCGGCGAACCGGTGAAGGATCAGGCCCACGGTCAGCCCGCCTGCTATGGGGATCAGCAGAATCCAATACCAGTCCGGCGGGGTGGCGAGAGTTTTCATGTGGGCAACATCGTAGACGCCATAGACCGAGGCCTGGATCCAGTCGATTCCGAGGCGGAACAGCAGGGCTGCAAACCCGGCGAGGATTCCGATCATCAGGGCGATGAACCAGAACTGCACCTGACTTGGGCCACGCCGACGGATCACCTGCAGCCCGGCTTGCAGCGAGCGGGCGGCGTCGTTCGCGCCCTGCCTGATCCACGATGCCTGCGGCTCTGCCATCTTGTTCTTTCGTTCGGATCGCCCTGCCCCTAGGCTGGGTCCACCCGATCAGACCGCAAAGGCAGGCCATGACTATCCAGACCGCGCTGACAGCACTTGAACCCGTCTTAGGCGATCGGCTGCTGCGGTCCAAGGCTGAACTGGCGCAACACGGCCAGTCGGAAAGCCATTTTGCCCCGGTCATGCCCGATGCGGTGGCCTATCCTGACACGGTCGATGAGGTCGCCGCGTTGGTGCGGATCTGCGCCGATCACGGGTGTCCGGTGGTGGCGTTCGGTGCCGGCACGTCGCTTGAAGGACATACGCTGGCGGTACGTGGCGGGGTTTCGGTCGACATGACCCGGATGGCCTCGGTGCTTGTGGTCAATGCCGAGGACATGGACTGCGTGGTGCAACCGGGGATCACCCGGATTGCCTTGAATGATGAATTGCGCAGCACCGGATTGATGTTTCCGGTTGATCCCGGTGCCAATGCGACGCTTGGCGGGATGGCGGCAACCCGGGCCAGCGGCACGACGGCGGTACGCTACGGGACGATGCGCGACAACGTGATGGGTTTGCAGGTGGTGCTGGCTGACGGGCGGGTGATCCGCACCGGATCGCGGGCACGCAAATCCAGCGCCGGGTATGATCTGACCGGGCTTTTCGTCGGATCCGAGGGCACGTTGGGTCTGATCACCGAACTCACATTGCGGCTGCGCGGCCAGCCGCAGGCGGTCGCTGCGGCGGTCTGTGCGTTTGACAGCATCGGCGGCACGGTCGATGCGGTGATCGAGACGATCCAGATGGGGGTGCCGATGGCGCGAATCGAATTCGTCGATGCCGCAACGGCACTGGCGGTCAATGTCTATAGCCATGCCGAATTTCCGGCCCTGCCCCACCTTCTCGTCGAATTTCACGGGACCGAAGCGGGGGTAGCGGAACAGGCCGAAATTTTCGGTGCCATCGCCACGGATCACGGCGGCAAAGGGTTCGATTGGGCGACCAAGACAGAAGACCGCAACGCTTTGTGGAAGATGCGCCACGATGCCTATTATGCGATCCTGGCATCGCGCCCTTGCGCGCGGGCCATTGTCACTGATGTCTGCGTGCCGCTGTCGCGGCTGGCGCAGGCAGTTGCGGAAACCCAAAGCGACATTGCGGCCAGTCCGATTCCGGGGCCGATCCTCGGGCATGTGGGTGACGGAAATTTTCATGCGATCCTGCTAATCGACCCGGAAAGCGACACCGACCGTGCCGCTGCCGCCGATCTGTCGGCGCGGATGGCGCAGCGGGCGCTGGCGCTTGGCGGCACGGTCACAGGCGAACACGGGGTGGGCATCGGCAAACTGGACTATATGGCGGCCGAACACGGTGCTGGTTGGGATGTGATGGCGCAGATCAAGCGGGCACTGGACCCGGACAACATCCTGAATCCCGGCAAGGTCGTCGCCCAGAACTGACCCCCTTGATTTCCTTTCCGATTTCGGTCCCAAATAGGGGTCGTGTCCGCGAGGCCGACAATGAACCCGAAACCGAATCCACCTCCCAGTGACGACGTGGATGCGGTCATCGACCGCCTTTACGATGTCGCCGTCGATCCGACCCGCTACGAGGCGCTTTTGGATCGCTGGGAGGCGATGATGCAGCCGCAGCGGGCGGCAAGCAATTCTGGCGAAGGTCCGGGCACGGGCCAGTTTGCCCTGCATTTCGCGCGGGCCGACAAATTGCTGGACCGGGTGATTGCCGATATCGGGCAAGCCAAGCCGCAGGCGGTGCTGGGGCGAATCGAACGGGCGGCGGCGTTTGTGGTCGATCAGGACCTTGTCATCACCGGGGTGAATCCTGCCGCGCGCAGCGCATTTGGCGTGACCGAGGGGGCGACTGTGACCGCGATCGCGCTGGCCGAAGGCGAAGCGGAAACGCTGGCGCGGCAGATTCGGCGCGCCTTCGAGTCCAACAATCGGGCGCCGATCGTGATCCGCACCCGGTCGGCCCGGTTCGACCGACTTGTGGTGTTTCACCTGCGTGCGGTGAGGCCGGATGACGGACAGCCATTCGTCATTGCCGTCACCTCGGAAATCGCCTGGCCCGATGGTTTTGGCGAGGTGTTGCGCGGGGCGTTTGAGCTGACCGTGGCCGAGGCTGTGGTGGTACGGTCGCTGACCGATGGGCAAAGCCTGGCGCAGATCGCCAAGTCACGGGGGCGCAGCATCGAAACAGTTCGCGCCCAGTTGAAATCGGTCATGGCCAAGACCGAAACGCGCACCCAAAGCGAACTTGTCCGGCTGACCCTGTCGACGATGGAGATCGCCCAGTTTTCGGATGATGCGACAGTGCACGTGCCGAAAGCGTCGACCGGGTTTGACACGCTTGAACCGCGCGAGTTTCAAACCCTGAAACTGGCCGACGGACGACGGTTGGACTACCTGATCCTTGGCGATCCGAAGGGCGCGCCGATCCTGTTCTTTCCGCTGGATTACGGGTTGGTGCGCTGGCCGGCGAGTGCCGAGGCCGAGGCCGCCAGCCGTGGCCTGCGGATCGTCGTGCCGGTGCGTCCCGGCTACGGCGCGTCAACCCCGTTGCCAAAAGGCGGGCCCTACGTCGCGCAGATCGTCAAGGATATCGTCGCGCTTCTGGATCATCTCAGGATTGCCAAGGTGCCGATGTTGACGCTGGGCGGGGACAGTTTCATCGCCATCGCGCTCCATGCGGCGTTTCCCGCACGGGTCACTGCGCTGGTCGCCTGTGGAGGCGTGCTGCCGCTCACCCGACCCGAGCAATACGACCGGATGGACAAGTGGCACCGCTTTATCCTTGCCGGGGCGCGCTACACGCCGCATTTGCTGCCCTTCATGGTCAAGGCCGGCTTTGCCCTTGCGCGGCGGCTGGGCAAGCGTGGGTTTATCCATGCGGTTTACGGCAAATCGCCCGCCGACGTGGCGACGTTCGAGATCCCCGAGGTGTTCGAAGCGATGGTCTGCGGCTCTGACGTAGCGCTGTCTGACACCCATTCGGCACACGACGCGTTCACGCGCGAAGTGATACATCATGAAACGACCGACTGGACCGACGAGGTCGCCGCACTGAACGGTGCAATCCCGGTGCATTTTCTGAATGGGCTGCAGTGCCCGCAAGTGCCACCGGCGACCCTGTCGGAATTTCAGGCCGATTATCCGTGGATCGATTTTCGGGTCTATCCGGATGCCGGCCAGTTGCTGTTCTTTCTAAAATGGCGCGATGCCCTGACGTTGCTTGAAGGTTATGCCAAATCGACCACCTGATTTACCCTGTTTGGGGGATGACCGGGCAATGCCGACTCGGCTAGCATGGGTCTATTGCAGGGGTTTATTCTTAACGCCGTAAGGCACAAGATCGCATAAAAGTCCCTGTCGCTGCACTGTGAGTGGTGCAACGCGGGTGTTTTCAAACAGCCGGGAAACCGGCAACCGGGGGCGATCAGGTGATGGCAATGGTACGGTCGCATTTTCGTACCAAACGTCGGCTGGTCGCCCTTGGTCTATCGCTGCAAAAGACACCGCTTTTCTGGGTTTTCGGACGGGACTTGCGGATTGCTGTCGGCTATCGCTTGTCGTTGTTGACCAGTTTCATGCAGCCCCACTGACCGCGCCGATCAGCACCCGTGCCGCCTCGCGGGCGGCATCCGTGACCTTGTCGCCCGACAGCATCCGCGCAATCTCGTCGACCCGCGCGGCCGGGTCGAGCGCCGTGACCGTCGAAGTCGTGAGGTCGCGCCCCTGGCTTTTCTCAACCCGCCAATGGTGACTGCCAAGTGCTGCGACCTGTGGTGAATGGGTGACGAC
>JBBKXP010000274.1:0-10952 GCA_037969545.1 Paracoccaceae bacterium
GGGCCGTGCGGCCAATCCGGTGAACATAGTTTTCGGCAACGTTGGGCAGTTCGTAATTATAGACGTGCCGGACATCGGGAATGTCGAGGCCGCGGGCCGCCACGTCGGTGGCCACAAGAACCCGGATTCTGCCCGATTTGAAGCCTTCAATGGCACGGTCGCGCTGGCCCTGACTTTTGTTGCCGTGGATCGACGCGGCGGCAAAGCCTTTGGCCTCAAGGAATTTATACAGCTTTTCGCAACCATGCTTGGTGCGCCCAAAGACCAGAGCCCGTTCATCACGGTGCTTGTCCAGCAATTCGACCAGCATGTCGTTCTTGGCGGCCTTGGCAACGAAATGCACCGATTGCTCGATCTTTTCGACAGCTTGCCCCGGCGGGTTGACCTGCACCCGGATCGGGTCGGTCAGATAGGCGGTCGACAATTCGGCCATCAGCTTCGGCATGGTTGCCGAAAACATCATTGTCTGACGTTCTTTGGCCAACAACGGGGCGATCCGGCGCAGGGCATGGATGAACCCCATGTCAAGCATCTGATCAGCCTCGTCCAGCACCAGATAGATGGTTTCGTCCAGCCGGACGGCACGCCGGTCGAGCAGGTCAATCAGACGGCCGGGGGTGGCGACCAGCAGGTCAACGCCCTTTTCTAGCCGCTTGATCTGGGCGTGAATGCCGGCGCCGCCCACGACCAGCGCAACCTTCAGATGGCTGCCTTTGGCATAGTCGCCCAGATTATCGGCAATCTGCTTGGCGAGTTCCCGGGTCGGGGCCAGAACCAGACCACGGACGCATTTGGGATTGGGTTTGACCCCTGCCTTCATCAGTGCGTCGACCATCGGCAGGCCAAAGGCCGCGGTCTTGCCGCTGCCGGTCTGGGCAAGGCCCATGACGTCGCGTCCGTTCATCGCATGCGGAATCGCCTGCTTTTGAATCGGCGTGGGATCGGTGATGCCCTGTTCGGCGAGTTTCGCCACAAGGCGGGGCGCAAGGCCCAGCATGTCAAAATCCATGATGGATATACTTTCTTTCGGCGGACCGCGGCCCGCAATATGGGTTTCCCGCACGACCTTCATGGCCGGTGCGACAGCAAAGGTTGCGCCAAAAGCTGACAGTCAGGCGGTATTGCCCGAACGCCGTCAAGGCGCGGGACCCCTGCGTGATGTGGGAACCAGAAATGAGGCGATGCCTTGCTGTGGTCCTGGAGGATCACGCTCTGCTCACGCGGCAGGATGCATCGGTCTAGCGGCAGATGGACCCGCGTGGCGCATATGTCAAGGCTTCGCGTCGAATTGTCGGTGATTGGCTGTCGCGGCTTTCCCTCGCCCGCACCACAACATATAGTGGCGAGCAAGAAACGCATCCAAGGGGCAGGCAACGTGGCGCACATCATTGTCGTCGGAAACGAGAAGGGCGGGGCCGGCAAATCGACGGTGTCGATGCATGTCGCCACGGCGCTTGCGCGGATGGGTCACAAGATCGGAACTCTTGATCTGGATCTGCGGCAAAAAACACTTGGCCGCTATATCGGCAACCGGTTGAAATATCTGGCTGAAGCTGGCCTGAACCTACCTTCGCCGGCTTTTCACGAATTGCCCGAGGTCGATCAGGCAAAGTTGCAACCGGGCGAGAACGTGTTCGATCATCGTCTGAGCGCCGCTGTTGCCGGGCTGGAGCCCGATAGTGATTTCATTCTGATCGACTGCCCGGGGTCACATACCCGACTCTCGCAGGTCGCGCATTCGCTTGCCGATACGCTCATCACGCCGTTGAACGACAGTTTCGTCGATTTCGACCTTCTGGCGCATGTCGATACCGATGGTGTTTCGATCACCGGACCGTCGGTCTATTCCGAGATGGTCTGGAACGCCCGTCAGCTGCGGGCACAGGCTGGGCTGGAGCCCATCGACTGGATCGTCGTGCGTAACCGCCTAGGTGCGCAGAACATGGTCAACAAGCAAAAGATGCAGGCCGCAATCGACAAGCTGGCGCGGCGAATTGGCTTTCGGACGGCCCCAGGTTTCAATGAGCGGGTGATTTTTCGCGAACTGTTCCCGCGTGGTCTGACCCTGCTGGACCTGCGCGATATCGGCGTCACCAACATGAACATTTCGAACGTTGCTGCCCGACAGGAATTGCGCGACCTGATGAAATCGCTGAATTTGCCCGGCGTATCCTTGAACTTTTAGCAGAACTGGCTGATCGACTGGCGCGGCCGGCGCCGTTTTGGTGCGAACAACAGCGACTTGAGCTTTATCAAGAGCAGAATCCCTCCAAGGGCCATCGCGCCGACCTTGGCCCCGGCGATCATGTCGCCGCTCTTGGCGCTGTCGATCGTCCGGTTCAGCCATACCAAGCCGGTGGTTTGTACCCATTCGGTGGCTTGCGCAAATAGCGCCTTGACCTGCGTTGCAAAGGCCGGGTCGCCAAGCCGTCCGGATACCGGGGCAAGGGTGGCTTGCGATGCCGCGCTGTCGGCTTGGCTGGCGTCCGGGATTGCGCCGGACGTTGGTGGCGTTGCCAAGGCCGGCGCCACCATAGCGGTCGTCGTCAATTCGGTGTTGCCGGCCGGTGACCCAAACAGGACTGACGCACCGACGAGCCCGAGGCCACAAACGCAGGCCAGCACCAGGACACTGCTTAGCGTTGCCGCAAGACCACCACCCTGCGGCCCGATCGCTGCAGGGCCGACCGATTGTCCGGTGCGCCGTTGCAGAGCTTCATGAAAGGCATAAACCCGCTTTGGTTTCGCAGTTTCGGGAATTTTGGCAAGATAACTGGGGCGGCCGATTTCGTCTTCCAACGACGACGCACGGTGGCTTTGTGGCGCCTCCAAGCCCGGTTTGCGAAATTGCCCGACGCCGACCTTGATCAGGCCCAGACAAGCCGCGATTCCGCCGGCCTTGAGGCTGAGACCGAATATCGCTTTGGCCGCCAGATAAGGCGCGGTCAGGTCAATCCCGATGTCTGTGGCAATTTTGCCAACGAATGGCAGATGGGCAATGCCGCCTTGGGTCAGCTGCCAGATGCCGGTGGCGATCAGGACAATGGCCAGTGCGAACAGAGGAAAAGGGCCGATTCTGAAGATAACGGCTATGATGCGAAATAACTGTTTCACGACTTGCCCCTTTGGTCCTTTGAACCGGACCATGACGGGGGAATACGGCGGCGTTACGGCCAAAGCCGGGCGATTTCGGTGCGATCAGCCGCCGGTCTGCCAGATGGCAACAGCGTCAATCGGGTAAATCAGCATCAGAATGTTCAGCGCCAGACCGTCGCGGATCAGCCAGATGGTCAGCGCCTCGAACCCGACGATAATCAGGACCGACAGCCAGACCGGCAATCGTGAGGCGAGCCAGAACCCCAGCACCATCAGGCAGATATCCATGAAGGAATTGATCACGCTGTCGCCCGAATATCCGGCACCGGCAGGCAATTCGCGGTAAGTGTTGATGATCATGGGTGTGTTTTCCAGCACTTCCCAGCACGCCTCGATCAGCGTCGCGATGACCAGTCGCCAACCCAGAGGAACCCGCCGGGCGACCAGCCAGAGCAGGCCGAAGAACAGGAAACCGTGCAACAGGTGCGACGGCGAATACCAGTCGAGCAGGTGCTTGCTGCTTTCGGTCAGCGGCGCGTTGCCACCCCAGAGTTTGACCGTGCCGCAGGCGCAGATCAGGTCGCGCCCCATGACGTAAAGCACGATCATCGCGATCAGGGTGATCAGGGTGATCAGCGCGGTAACGACGAGGGGAGGGCTGGCACGGGTCATGCGCAATCTGAATCACGGGCACGTCAAGGCGTCCAGTGGGGGGGATGTGCAATGGCGCCGCGCTGTGGTTTTCAGGAGTCAGGGCAGGCGGTTAAAGTCGGCAATTCAACGTCGACCGTACGGATAAAATCCCTGAAAGCCATTCTCTCTCATTATCTTCCAGCGTCACGTTTTTTGTGAGGCCGGGCCCCGGAAACGTCTTCAGCCCAAGTTTACCCAAGCCGCGTTGCGCTGCGATGACCGCACGCAGGCGTCGACGAACTGCACGCCTTTCAGGCCGTCCTGCACCGTCGGGAATACCACAGCGGGGTCGACCGGCACGCCGTCACGGCGCGCTTGAATCGCCCGCGCCGCCTCGGCATAGATCGTGGCAAAGCCTTCAAGATAGCCCTCGGGGTGCCCCGGCGGGATCCGGCTGACCCGCGCTGCCGCCGCTCCCGATCCAGCGCCGCCACGGGTGATCAGCCGCTTGGGTTCGCCGAACGGTGTATACCAGAGGTAATTCGGATCCTCCTGCGCCCATTCCAAGCCCCCCTTGGTCCCGTAAATCCGCAGCCGCAGACCGTTTTCGTTGCCCGGTGCCACCTGCGAACACCAGAGCATCCCCCGCGCGCCGCCTTTCCAACGCAGCAGCACATGGCCGTTGTCATCGAGCCGCCGCCCGGACACGAAGGCCTGCAGGTCGGCGGCCAACGCCTCGAGTTCGAGCCCAGACACGAAACTCGCCAGATTGAACGCATGCGTCCCGATATCCCCGGTCGACCCACCTGCCCCCGATTGCGCCGGATCGGTGCGCCAGTCGGCCTGTTTGTTGCTGGCGGGTTCGGTCAGCCAGTCCTGCGCATATTCGACCTGCACCAGTCGGATGTCTCCCAAATCGCCGTTCGCGATCATCTCGCGGGCCTGCCGGATCATCGGATAGCCGGTGTAGTTATGGGTCAGCACGAACAGGGCGTCGGATTTTTCGGCTGCAGCGACCAGTTTCTTGGCGTCGGCCAGATTGGACGTCAGCGGCTTGTCGCAGATCACGTGGATGCCACGCTTCAGGAACTCACGCGCGGCGGCATAATGGACGTGGTTCGGGGTGACGATGGCCACGGCCTCGATCCCGTCTTTCAGCCGCGCCTCGCGCTGCGCCATCGCGTTGAAATCGGCATAGGTGCGGGCCGGGTCGATCCCCAGATCGGCACCGCTGGCCATTGATTTCTCGGGCGTTGAACTGAAACACCCGGCGACCAGTTGGAACCGCCCGTCGATCCGCGCCGCGATCCGATGCACCCCGCCGATGAACGCATCGCGGCCGCCGCCGACCATGCCCAGACGGATCGGTTTCGGGGCCATATCGGATTTGCCTTCGATTGCCATCGCTTAAATCCCCAGCATCTTGCGGTTGGCCGCATCGTCCGTGCCGCCATCTGCGAAATCGTCAAAGGCGCGTTCGGTGACGCGGATGATGTGGGCCTTGACGAACTCGGCGACCTCGCGTGCGCCGTCCTCGGGGTCTTTCAGGCAGCATTCCCATTCGACGACGGCCCAGGCATCGAAGTCGTTCGCCGCCATTTTCGCGAATATCGCGCCAAAGTCGATCTGCCCGTCGCCAAGCGACCGGAACCGTCCCGCCCGGTTGATCCACGACTGATAGCCGCCATAGACGCCCGACCGGCCCGTCGGGTTGAATTCGGCGTCCTTGACATGGAACATCTTGATGCGATCCTTGTAGATGTCGATGTTGTCAATGTAATCAAGGCATTGCAGCACATAGTGGCTGGGGTCATACAACATGTTGCAGCGGGCGTGATTGCCGACACGTTCCAGAAACATCTCGAACGTATCGCCGTCGTGCAGGTCTTCGCCGGGGTGGATTTCATAGCAGACGTCGACGCCACAATCCTCGGCGTGGTCCAGAATTGGTTTCCAGCGTTTCGCCAGTTCGTCAAACGCCGCGTCGACCAGCCCGGCGGGGCGCTGCGGCCACGGATACATGTAGGGCCAGGCCAGCGCCCCGGAAAACGACGCCATCCCGACCAGTCCAAGGTTTTTCGACGCGGTCAGCGCCTTTTTCACCTGATCGACCGCCCAGGCCTGCCGCTTTTTGGGGTTGCCGCGCACGTCGGGGACGGTAAACCCGTCAAACCCCATGTCATAGGCCGGATGCACGGCGACCAACTGCCCCTGCAGATGGGTTGACAGTTCGGTGATCTCGACCCCGTTGTCGCGGGCCTTGCCTTTCAACTCGTCGCAATAGGTTTTCGAGGTCGCCGCCTTGTCCAGATCGAAAATCCGGCCGTCCCAACTGGGGATTTGCACCCCGACATAGCCCCAGTCGGCCGCCTGTTTGGTGATGTCGTCCCACGAATTGAATGGCGCGTCGTCGCCTGCGAATTGCGCCAAAAACAGGCCCGGTCCCTTGATCGTCTTCATGTGCGTCCTCCCAGATGTCAGGTGATCCCGGCGGCTTTCAGCGACCGGGTGATGTGGTGATAGCCGTCGCGGTAAACCGCTTCGGGGCTTTCGGCAAAGTCGCGCCAGACCTTGGTCGCGGCGGCCAGATCAGGCAATCCCCGGCCGAAACTTTCGATGGTCAGCCAGCCGTCATAGCCAATGGATTTGATTGCCGCGTAGGTTTCAGGCCAGGGGATATTGCCGCGTCCCGGCACGCCCCGGTCGTTTTCGGAAATGTGGATATGCGCCACCTTGTCGGCGTTGCGGGTCAGCGCGCCGATCGGGTCGACCTCTTCGATATTGGCGTGAAAGGTGTCGTACATGGCGCGGATATTGGGGTGACCGACCGCATCAAGATGCGCCGCGAGGCCGTCCATCGTGTTGACCAGATAACATTCGAACCGATTCAACGCTTCGAGTGCGACCGTGACTCCCAGCGGTTTGGCATGGTCGCCGATCGCGCGTTGCGCCTGCACGGACCGGTCGAACTCCGCCGCTGTCGGCCCTTGCCCGCTGAAATGACCCAGGCACGAATGCAGCGGCCCGCAGACGAGGGTCGCACCCAAGGCAGCGGTACAATCCAGCACGCGTTTCATGTGGTCGATCCCGGCGGTTTGCGCCGCCTTGTCGCCGATCAGGTTCATGCCGGGATCGCCCATTGCGGCGACCGCAGTGCGGTCCAGCCCAAGATCGTCCAGCATTCGGCCCAAGGCGGCATAATCGGCAGGCTTGCCGTCAAAAATCGGCACCTCGACACCATCAAAGCCGGTCGCCCGAATGTCGGCCAGCAGGTCGCGATGCGTGGCGCTGACGGCTGTCGTCCAGAGAAACATGTTCATCCCGATTTTCATGGTTCCCCCGGTTTCTGCCTATCTGGTCATACCAAAAATATGATTAGGGTCAAATGGCAACCTTGGCCCCGGCTTTAATTAAATGGTCGTTCGCCTAGATATCGCGACGAGACGCCGGACGAACTATCTTGAGGTTTGGCCAAGACTGGTCTAACCAGATGGACAGTCATCATCACCATTGGGCGAAACGCCCCTGCCTGACACGGAGGACCCCCATGCACCTTTCAACTCACAACTGGATGCGCGCCGAACCGCTTGACGTGACCCTGCGCCGGATCAAGCAATACGGCTATGAAAGCATCGAGATTTCCGGCGAGCCGACGCAATACGACGTCAAGGAAACCCGCGCATCGCTCAAGGAACACGGAATCAAATGCTGGGGTGCTGTGACGTTGACGCTGGGCGAACGCAACCTTGCCGCCAAGGACGAAGGCCAAAGGGCGCGGTCTGTCGATTACGTGAAATCGGTCCTGACGATGGTCAGCGAGTTGGAAGGCCAGATCATCACGCTTGTTCCTGTCACCGTCGGCAAGGTGTCACCGGATGCGACCGAAGATGAAGAATGGAAATGGGTCGTCGAATCGACCAAGGAATGTTTTGCCCATGCCCAAAAGGTTGGGGTCAAGGTCGCCATCGAGCCGCTGAACCGGTTCGAGACCTACATGTTCAACCGTGCCGCGCAGGCGCTGGCGCTGGCCGATGCCGTCCACCCCGACTGCGGCGTGTGCTTGGACGCCTACCACCTCAACATGGAAGAATCCAACGTGCACGACGCGATCCGTTTGGCCGGGAAACGCCTGTTCGATTTCCACGTCGCCGATAACAACCGCTTTGCCGCTGGGCTGGGCCACATCGACTGGCCCGCCATCGTGAAAACGCTGCGCGAGGTCGGCTATGACGGGGCGTTGACCAACGAATTTGTCGCGCCGGTCGACCGCACCCCGGCGGCGATCTATCCCGACATGGTGGAACGCAATCCGGTCGATATCTCGCCCGAGCAGCTCAAGTTCATTCAGGATCACGGGTCGAGCCTGCTGACCGAAAAGTTCTATGCCGATCAGATGCGGATCACCGCCGAAACGCTGCTGCCGCTGATCAAGTAGTTTGCTGCGGGCCCCGGCGCGATGCTCCCGCGCGCCGTGGGTCCGGGGAGTTCTGCCGATGCGAATTTCGACCGTTCAGGCCTGTTGGATCCAGATTCCGATCAGTGCGTCGCGCCAGCATACCAGCGACTTTGGAACGCTGCGAACATTTGACGCGGCGATCGTGCGGATCGAGACCGACGATGGACTGGTCGGCTGGGGCGAAGGCAAGAATGCGGCGGGCAGTTCGGGGGATTATGGCACCCTCGTCCACCTGCTGAACCACGATTTCGGGCCGCGCGTCATCGGGCGCGATCCGGCGGATGTGACGTTCATCTGGGAAGACCTGTATAACGGCGTTCGCGCCGACAAGGCCCGCATGGCCGGGCACGCGATGCCGGAAATGGCCCGGCGCGGGCTGACGGTGGCCGCGATCAGTGCCATCGACATCGCGCTGTGGGATATTTTGGGCAAGGCCGATGGCAAACCGGTCTGGCAACTTTTGGGTGGGCGCAAGGCCGACCGCCTGCCCGCCTATGCCTCGGGCGGCTGGGCCGGCGTGGACAAGATTGGTGACCAGTTGCAGGGCTACATCGACACCGGCGGGTTCAAGGCCGTCAAAATGCGGGTTGGCGCGATGGACGGCGCGGCACATGTGTCTGCGGCGCGGGTCAAGGCCGCGCGGCAGGCGCTGGGGTCGGCGGTGGACATCGCCGTCGATGCGCACGGTACCTACACCGTGGCCGAGGCGCGCAGGTTCGCCCAGATGGTTGCCGACTGCGACCTTGCGTGGTTCGAGGAACCGGTGATTGCCGACGACAAGCCGGGCATGGCCGAGGTCCGCGCCGCCTGCAACATCCCCATCGCGACCGGCGAGAGCGAGGCGACGCGGTTCGCGTTCCGCGATCTGGCCACCGCCCGCGCTGCAGACATCTTTCAACCCGACCCGGCGTTCTGCGGCGGGATCACCGAATCAATGCGGATCGGCACCCTGGCCTCCGCATTCAACCTGCGACTGGCGCCGCATCTATGGGCAGGTGCCCCGTGTTTCTTTGCCGGACTGCACATTTGCGCTGCGTCACCCGCCAGTTTCACGATCGAGTTTTCACTGGGCGCCAACCCGATGATACATGACATCATCACCGACACCGTGGCGGCACGTGACGGCATGGTCGCCATCCCGGAAACGCCGGGGCTGGGTTTTACAATAAACGAGGCCGCCCTCGGAAAGTACAGCAAGACCGGATGACCAAGATCGACAACGATTTTCTTTCGATCCTCGTGGCCCATATCGTCGCGGTCGCCCGCGCGCATGGTGACAAGGCCCCGTCGGAACGCGAGCTGGCCGAACATTTCGCGGTCAGCCGGGGCCAGGTCCGCGAAAGCCTGTCGATTCTGGAATCGATGCAGATCATCGAACGGCGCGCCAAGTCGGGCATCTACCTGAATCCGGCAACTGCCGGGCTCGATTCGATGGCCCTGTTCGCCCGCGCCGGGGTGCCGCTGATGCCACGGCAAATTTTTGAGGCCGTCGAGTTGCGCAAAATCCACGAGATCAAGGCGGCGGAACTGGCGGCGGTTCGGGCAACCGACGACAACTATAACCGGCTGCGCGTTATTCTGGACCAGTCCACAGCGGAACTCGCCAAAGGCGAGGGGCTCCATCGGCTCGACGGTGCGTTCCATCTTGAAATCGTCAGGGCAACCCAGAACGAGATGTTCTACAAGATGTGTCAAAGTTTCTACGCCGCCGCGGAACAGCGCCATTCGATCTATTTCCGCAAGCGTGAACGCAATGCGAAATCCCACGCCGAGCATTTGCAGATTTTCGATGCACTTGTGGCCCGCGATGCCATTTTGGCGCAGGCCCTGATGAACAGCCATCTGGGTGGCGCACAAAGCTATTGGACGGAACTGCTGGACGAACAAAAAGCCTCCAATCCGCTGACACAGCCGGTCAGGTGACCAAGGTGACGATGATCTTTTCCACTCACCCGCTACATCCGCAGGTGACGGACCTGTTGCAGGGTTTGGGCGACTACCGGGTGGCCAGCGCCCCGACAGCGGCAGCGATCGACGCCGAAAGCGGCAGCGCGGGCATCATCGTCGTGCGTGCGCCCATCGACCCGGTCATCGTGCGCCGCGAAGACGGTCTGCGCGCCTGCATTCGCCACGGCGCGGGCCTCGACATGATCCCGATGGATGATTGCACCGCTGCCGGGGTACTGGTCGCGAACGTTCCCGGCGCCAACGCGGTGACCGTGGCCGAACACGCTATCTGGTCGGCGCTGGCGCTGCTGCGCCGGTATCCGGCGGTACATGCCGACCTGCGCGACGGCGGTTGGCAGGCGGCGCGGGCGCATTCGGATCACGGACGCGAATTGTCAGGTCGCAAGATCGGCATCGTCGGGCTGGGCAATGTCGGCAAGGCGTTGGCGCGGATCGCCAAACGCGGCTTTGGGATGGAGGTGCTGGCGGTCAAACGTCCTGGCGGGCGCAAGCCGCGCGGGATCAAAGTGGTGTCGATGTTCGATATGCTGGTGCAGGCTGACATTGTGGTGCTTTGCTGCCCGCTCAACGGCGAAACTCGCGGGTTGATCGGGGACGATGAACTGGCACTGATGCGCCCCGGCGCGGTGCTGGTCAATGTGGCGCGGGGGCCGGTCGTGGCCGAGGCGGCACTGGTTGCGGCGCTGGACGAAGGACGGATCGGTGGTGCGGCGCTGGACGTCTTCGACAGCCAGCCGCTGGCATCCGATCATCCGTTCCTGCGGATGAAGAACGTGATCCTGACCCCGCATATGGCCGG
>JBBKXP010000275.1:0-2621 GCA_037969545.1 Paracoccaceae bacterium
CTGCGGCGCTGATCCCGGCAGTGCAACCCAGCGGCAAGGGACTGGCAACCGTTGGTTTGCCGGAATGGCAAAGCCGCAAGACCCTGATTCTGATCTTCCTGTTCAGTTCGGTCCTGCTAGAGGTCGGGTTGTTCGGCCTCGGTCCCTCGGCGCTGATCGCGCTGGGCACGTCCGAGCTTGCGGCGGCGCGGCTTGCTTCGGGGTTTTTCGTCGTGTTCCTGATCGCCCGACTGGGGCTTTACTGGCTGACCCGCTGGATCGCGGCAGAATGGCTGTTTCTGGGTGGTGTCGTCGGGGTGGGGATTTGCGGCATCGTGGCGACAGCGGGCTTGCCGGAACTTGCTTATCTACTGGCCGGCGGCTGCACTGGGCTGACATTTCCGGCGTTCTTTATCTGGGGATCGGCACACTTGGGCAAAGAGCCGCGGATCGCTTCGCTGATGCTCGCGGCGGCACTGTTTGCTTCGGCAACTGGGCCATTGTTGCTGGGCCGGGTGCTGGCCGTCACCGGGCTCGGGCAGTTGTTCAGTGTCCTTGCGGTGCTGGCGGGTATCACGGCGCGGGGTCTGTGCCTGACAAGTTTGCAACGTTGGCGTCCGTTGCCCCGCAGCCAGCCACCGGCGCCTTGACGACAGGGCAAAGCCTGTCCGAACTTCTAACCGATGACTCTGGGGGGTGTCGTGTTGCCGGACGACGGGTGGGCGCATGACGCAGGCTGCGCATGACGACGAACCAAATTGCAATTCTTGCCGTGCAAGGCGGGCTTTTCCTGCTCTGGGCCTTCGTTGCGTTTCGCCTGTTGTTCCAATTGCGCCGTCGTGGCGCCGACAAGACCGGACGGACGTTTCCCGGTCCGTTGACCTTGGTCGATGTCACGCGCGACTGGTTGAACGACCCTGATTGTCGGGGCCAGCGGATCGGTTTTGCCGTGTTGACACTTGTCCTGGTGATCGTCTCGGCGCTGCAGGCGATAACACGGTCAGTGCCGGCGCCGGTCTGATTACTCTTTCCCTCTCGGGATGCGCGCACTAGGTCCGCAGGCAGGGGGCGCGATGCTGCTTGAGGTTCGGAACATCACCAAGACCTATCCGGGGGCCGATGCGTCTGTGCCGGTCCTGCGCGGCGTCGATCTGGCACTGGATGCGGTTGAAACGCTGGCCCTGACGGGCGAATCCGGCAGCGGCAAAAGCACCCTGCTGCATCTGATCGGCGGTCTCGATGCGCCTGACAGCGGCCAGATCATGCTGGACGGCGTCGATGTGGCGACACTGGATGATGCCGGACGCGCGGCGTTGCGCCGGGGCACGGTCGGTGTCGTGTTTCAGCAGTTCAACCTGATCCCGTCGCTGCGCGTTGCCGACAACATCGCCTTTCAGGCGCGGCTGGCGGGGCGGCACGACGGCACATGGGCCGCGACCCTTGCGCGGCGTATGGGTCTGGCCGACCATCTGACGAAATACCCCGAACAGCTGTCAGGCGGCCAGCAGCAGCGGGTCGCCATCGCCCGCACCCTTGCCGCCCGCCCGAAACTGGTGCTGGCGGACGAACCGACCGGCAATCTGGACGAGGCGACAGCCAAGGTTGTCCTTGACCTGATGCTGGAACTGGTCACCGAGACCGGCGCGGCGCTCATGTTGGTCACCCATTCCCGGATCCTCGCAGCCCGGATGGGTCGCAGGCTGCACCTGCACCAAGGGGTGTTGGCGTGACTCGCGCCGGGTTCGCCGCCCTGATTTCGCACTGGTGGCGCAATCCGTTGCAACTATTCACGCTTCTGGCCGGGCTGGCACTGGCCACGGCGCTGTGGTCGGGGGTTCAGGCAATCAATGCCGAGGCACGCGCAAGTTATGACGCTGCTGCCGCGACGCTGGGCGAAGGGCAATTTGACCAGATCGTGGCTGCGACCGGAGTGACGATCCCACAGGAAACTTACATCGCCCTGCGTCGCGCCGGATGGCTGGTATCGCCCGTCGTCGAGGGCCGTCTAAAGGGTGTCCGGATCGTCGGGCTTGACCCGCTGACGGCGCCCGGCGGTCTTGGCCCGGTGCAAGTTGCGGATGACGGTATCGCCGCTTTCTTGTCTGGCCGGGCGCAGATTTACGGCAGGGCCGAGACGCTGAAACGACTGGGTGCGGTCCCCGACGCCGATCTGATCGGCACACCGGACATGGCCCCCGGCACCGCGATCACCGATATCGGGTTTGCGCAAAAGCTGCTGGACATGCCCGGCCTGATCAGTCGGCTGATCGTGGCCCCGGTGCAACCGCTGGGCCGCCCTGCCCTGGCCGACGTCGAAGCGATTTTGCGGCTGCAAAAGGCGCAAAGCAGCAATGATCTGGGCCGCCTGACCGACAGCTTTCATTTGAACCTGACCGCTTTTGGCTTGCTGGCGTTTGCCGTCGGGATCTTCATTGTTCATGGCGCGATCGGGCTGGCGTTCGAGCAGCGCCGCCCGGTCGTGCGTACCCTGCGGGCGCTGGGGATGCCGCTGAACCGGCTGATCGGGCTGATCGCCATCGAACTGCTGGCGCTGGCCCTGATCGCGGGCCTTATCGGCGTCGCCCTTGGCTATCTGATCGCCGCGACCCTGTTGCCGGACGTTGCGGCGACGCTTCGCGGTC
>JBBKXP010000276.1:0-2897 GCA_037969545.1 Paracoccaceae bacterium
ATATCGAAGGCGTCCATTTCACGCATCGCGGCAATGGTTGCACCTTCGACGCGATGGTCGCCGATTTCGGACTGGCCCATGATGCGCTGGACCGGCTGGCGGTCGTCGTGCGGGCTGCCGATACCGATACGCATGCGGCTTCGCCGCAGGCGGCGGGATTACTGGCGGTGTCGGTCGGCCTGTCGCGGATGTACAAGGACGATATGGCGCAGATGGACGCTGGGATGGGGCTTTATGACGCCTTTTATCGCTGGGCGCGCGACGGCCATGACGAAGGACACGATTGGCCGGCGGGCCGCAGCGCGTGACGACCCGTGATCTGGTGGGGGTTTTCGGCCGCATCGGCCTGTTGTCCTTTGGCGGCCCGGCGGCGCAGATCGCCCTGATGCACCGCGAGTTGGTCGAGCGGCGCCGCTGGATGAACGAACCGGATTTCTTGCGTGCCTTGTCATTCTGCATGCTGCTGCCCGGACCCGAAGCGATGCAACTGGCGACTTATGCCGGCTGGCAAAAGGCCGGAGTCAGGGGCGGGCTGATCGGCGGCGGATTGTTCGTGCTGCCGGGCGCCGTTGTAATTGTGTGCCTCGCACTGCTTTATGGCCACTTTGCCGCCCTGCCTGTGGTCATCGCCCTGTTCCTTGGGGTCAAGGCAACCGTGGTGATCATCGTGATCGAGGCCATCCTGAGGGTTGCCAGGCGGGCGCTGCAGAAACCGACACATTGGGTGATTGCGGCGCTGGCGTTTCTGGCCCTGTTCGCGTTTCAACTGCCGTTTCCGCTGGTCATCGCAATTGCAGCACTGTGGGGCGCCATGATCACCCGCGCCACCGCGACTGAATTGGCAACCAGGCTGCCGCTGGCCCACCTGCCCCGCGTCCTTGGCATCGGCGGCGCACTTTGGGCAGCGCCCTTGGTGCTGGCATATGCGACAGGCCAGTCATTCCTCACAGACCTCGGTCTGTTCTTTTCCAAGCTGGCCGTGGTCACATTCGGCGGTGCCTATGCGGTGCTGGCCTACATGACGCAAACCGTCGTGCAGGACTATGGCTGGCTGACCACGGCGCAGATGATGGACGCGCTGGGGCTGGCGGAAACCACGCCGGGGCCGCTGATTCTGGTGACGCAGTTTGTAGGTATGGTTGCCGGACTGGCCCAAGGGGGCATCGGTACCGCGCTGGTCGCCGGCGCGCTGGTACTGTGGGTGACGTTTGTGCCCTGTTTTATCTGGATCTTTGCGGGCGCCCCGATGATCGGATGGATCGCCACCCGGCCGCGCCTGACCGGCGCCCTGGCCGCGGTCACCGCCGCCGTTGTCGGGGTGATTGCGAACCTGTCGCTATGGTTCGCAGCACATGTGTTTTTTGGACAGGTCGGGCAAATCGACTTTGGGCCGCTTCACCTGATCAGACCGGTCCTTGGCACACTCAACCTCACGGCAGTGACGCTGGCGATCATCGCCGGATGGCTATTGCTGCGCCGGCATTGGGGCCTGGGGCCGGTCTTGGGTCTTTCGGCCTTGGTCAGCCTTGGGTTGTGGCTGGTTTTCGGTTGGGGCTAATTGCCGGCTCTTTCATCCGGCCCCGAATCCCTTATGCTTGGCCTCACTTGCAAAAGGATGACCTCAGTGGGCCGATCGATCGACTATGGAAACCTGATGCACCGGGCAATGCGCGGCCTGATCCAGAAGGTGCTGATAGACGTCGCGGCAAATGGGCTGCCGGGCAAACACCACTTTTTCATCACCTTCGACACGATGCACCCGGATGTCGAAATTGCCGATTGGCTGTCAGACCGCTACCCCGGTGAAATGACCATCGTGGTGCAACACTGGTTCGACAATCTGACTGTCACCGACGAAGGTTTCGCCATCACCTTGAATTTTGGCGACAATCCCGAACCGCTTTATATCCCTTACGACGCGATCAAGACCTTTGTTGACCCGTCGGTCGAGTTCGGCCTGCGGTTTGAAACACAGGATGATCCCGAAGAGGCCGAAGATGTCGCCGAAGCACCGATGAACGTCATGGCCGAACCACAGGCCGAGTCGCGCACCGAGGCCGAAGTCGTTTCGCTGGACAAATTCCGCAAATAGTCGCGTGTCGCGCAGTTGCGGCAGGACGGCCCCGGCGCTAGACCCGGTGCTGACTGCTTTGCAAAGGAATCCGTGATGACCAAAACCCGCAGCGAAACCGACAGTTTTGGCCCCATCGACGTGCCCGCAGACCGCTATTGGGGGGCACAGACCCAGCGTTCATTGCAGAATTTCCCGATTGGCTGGGAAAAGCAGCCGATCGCGATTGTCCGCGCTCTGGGGGTGATCAAGCAGGCCTGTGCGGTCGCCAATGTCGCCCGCGGAAAGCTGGACAAGGATATCGGCGCGGCAATGATCGCTGCCGCCAAAGAAGTCGTTTCGGGTAAACTTGACGATCATTTTCCGCTGGTCGTCTGGCAAACCGGGTCCGGCACCCAGTCGAACATGAACGCCAACGAGGTGATCGCGAACCGCGCCATCGACATGCTGGGCGGCAAAATCGGGTCGAAAAAGCCGGTGCATCCCAACGACCATGTGAATATGGGGCAGTCGAGCAACGATACCTTTCCCACCGCGATGCATATCGCAATCGCCACCACCGCGCATGACGTGACGTTGCCCGGTCTCGCCAAACTTCACGCGGCGCTGGAACAGAAGGTTCAGGAGTTTGACGACATTATCAAGATCGGCCGAACCCACACGATGGACGCGACACCGCTGACGCTGGGGCAGGAATTCTCGGGCTACGCGCATCAGGTCGCAAAAGCGATCGAGCGGATCAGGGCGGCGCTGTCCGACATCTATGAACTGGCGCAAGGCGGCACTGCTGTCGGCACCGGGCTGAATTCACCGAAAGGATGGGGCG
>JBBKXP010000277.1:0-2681 GCA_037969545.1 Paracoccaceae bacterium
TCTGCCTGCGCGACAAGCGTTACGTCACCAAAGACCTGAGCCTCAAATACGATCGCAAGCGCGTCCGGCTGGAGGTCAACGACCTGACGCGCGGCCTCGTCGGCAAATACGTCGATGTCTACGAATATGGCTGTGGGCGCATCCAGGTGCAGGCCAAGGGCGTGGCGCTGCCGCATGTGATCTTCGATCTCGATCAGCGCGTTACCCATGCCGCCATCACCGAGAACAAACGCCTCGGAGCCGTCCTGGCCCACATCAAAGCCGAGCAAGAAAAACAGCTGCCGAAGGTGAAAGTCAAACCGGTGAGTGCGAAGAACGCCTATCGCAAAACCGGACGCCGAAACGATGGCTGGAATTCAAAGCTCGCCCGCCGCGCCAAGGAAGCCCGCGCAGCCAGCCAGGGCTCCGATATATAAGATCTCTACCCTGTCAGGCTGCGCTACCGTTTCGCCCCAAGTGGGACATTTCTACTTTGCAGAGCGACGGACATTTCAACTTGGTTGCAACAATACCATGCTCCCCGGCCCGCTCCGTTGAGCACCAGATGGCCGTCGGCCACGAGGCTTCGGAAGTGCTGCTTTAGCGTGTTGCGGTTCGCTTGGGTGAGCTTTTCAGCCTCGCCGATGGTCATGCGCCCCTGATCACGGACGAGATCGATCAGCCGTGCCGACAGTTCCGGCAACGCCCCCATCATGAGTTTTTCGCGTTCCACCTTTTGGCGAAGCCGGTGCATCTGGCGCTGGAGGGCGTTGAGGAAGAACTCGAGCCACGGGCCCCAGTCGGGTGCATCGGTCCGAATAGTGCCCTGGGTCTGCCTCAGCGCCAGATAATAGGCCTCTTTGCTTTGTTCGATCACGCTCTCCAGCGAACTGTAGGGCACATAGGCATAGCCCGCCCTGAGCAGGAGTAAGGTCGTCAGAATGCGGCTGCGCCATCCAAAACCATCCGTACAGCTCGCTCGCGCACTTCCGGTGAATACTTGTTCGTTGTATTTGTCATGATGCTCCATCCTACTCATGAGTTGGAGCCTCCGGCAAACCCAGCGCGGTTCAATGTAGCATGTCCTTGTCGCTGTGGTGGAGCAGGTCCCGATGCAGCTGCCTGATGTGGTTTTCAGTCACCCCGACCCCAATTTCACACCCGTTTACACCCAATAGGCGCGACCTCCCCTTGATGACGGATGCCATCTGCCAGAGCGCGGAACGCATCTGCCAAAGGACGCGCTGCAGAAGACGTGCGACACGATGCATTGCGCGGAATGCGCGGTGCGTATGACAGAAGACGTGAAATCGGCCCCTAGGGCCGTATTTCTGCATTGAGTACAATCTCTTATGTCCGACTCCACTCGCGTTGGGAGTCGGCTGGCTTGTACGAAGTTGGCAAGAAATAGGAACGTATACTTCACATGCCGACAGCCCGCCGCCTGATCGATGAGGAACGCCGCAGCATCGCCCACGAGCGTGTCAAAGGGGTGCCGGTTAGGGAGCTGGCGGATCGCTTCGAGGTGAGCCCCAGGACGATCTACAATGTTATCAACCACGGCCGCGCCGCCCGGTCATCAAACAGCAGTCGGACACGGGTTCTCACTATCCGCATCACGGATGCCGATCTGCACCGCTTCGATGCGGCGCTTTCGCGGCGAGGGATTGCGCATCGCTCCGATGCCATGCGTCGGCTCATGCTGGCGGCGGAAGGTGTGTTCGTGCCCGACGATGACATGAGTGAGGATCTACGAAGGCTCGCCGCCGCCCTCAATCGCGTCGGCAACAACGTCAACCAGATCGCCCGACGGCTGAATGAAGCGAAGGTCCGGGGTGAAAGTCTGCCCTACTCCGCTGCAAACCACCGCGAGATCAGATCGCTTGCGGGTCTCGTCTTCGACATATCCGACCAGATTCAGGAAATGTCGCGGGCGCGTCGAACTGTATTGGAGCTTGAACTCACCGCCGCATTGGCGGGGCTCGTTGAGGGGAGAGCACAAACTGAGGATCCCGGAGGTGTTCTATGAGAAACGGAAACAGCCCGGCGCCGGACTTTCCACCCGAGGTGACATTTCCGAATGGGGTTTACAGCCGCCCTATTCAGCAGTTCCTCGGCAATCGTCATCGCCCTTGTTGGGCCGACCCGACTTCCGTTCGACTTATGGTTGCGCTCCTTTCACTCCTGAGTGTTAAACAGCCTGTTTCCTTGGCTTTCTTCGCGCCACCTGTGTAAACGCAAATACGCCGTCTACGCCTGAAGCACGGGCTGTCGGAACCCGGCGCGCGTTTGGTGGTGTGGCACCTCTATGGAGGGTCTAAGAGGATATTCTTCACCGCCTCCAGTCCGACAATCTGCTCCAGCTATCGGACCTTCCACACGCGAGGGGTATCTATACACGACATACCCTACGTGCGGGAGCGGGCAGCGGAAGAGGGCGTGACGGTGCTTTTGCCCTTCGGGCAGCCCCAGAAAGCAGCGACCATCGTTTCCGATCTGGCGCGGACGCCCGGGCGCGTGGCGGCGCTTTCGCTGGCCGCCCACCGCGCATCCTACGACAATGCCACGGATGTCTGGTATCGTCGCCGTGCAGAATGGACCTTGGAAGCCCATTCCAAGCGTCAGTCGGCAATGTCCTGACGCCGGTTCAGACGTCCGGAATGAACCGCGGCAATGGCTCGATGACCTCGTGCAACATCTCC
>JBBKXP010000278.1:0-13982 GCA_037969545.1 Paracoccaceae bacterium
CCCTTCAACGCCACCTGACATACGTCTGCCGTCGCCTCGCCCGACCGCAGTCGGGTGCCGTCAGTGTCACTTACCGTCACCGACAGCCAAACAGGTTTGCCCGCCACCTTTGCACCTTCAAGAATGGCGCGCGCATGGGCCAGCGACGCGACGGTTTCGCAGATGATCAGATCAACGGCTGGCCCGATCTCCCGCGCCACCTCGGCATAGCGTGCCACGGCGACATCATGCGCCGGATGCTTGTCCGGGCGATAGGACGCCTCGAGCGGCCCGATCGACCCTGCCACCCATTTGCCCGCTGGTCGCGCCGCCATAGCCTCGGCTAGTGCCGCGCAGTGCAAGTCGTGAAACCGGCCCTTCTGCGCGGTCCCGTCAAGCCGATCATGATGCACGCAATAGGTGTTTGTCGTCGCCAGCGACGCCCCGGCGGCGAAATAGTCGGCGTGCAGCGCCGAAACCATCCCCGGATGATCAACCATCACCTGCGTCGACCACAGGTTCGAAGGCTTGTCCCCCGACCGGCGCACCAGTTCCTGCCCCAGCCCGCCATCCAGCAGCACGATCTCGACCATCTTTCTTGCCCTTCACCTTGCAATAACAACTCCGGGGGAGTCCCCGATTGAATCGGGGACGGGGGCAGCGCCCCCTATGCCCTGATCCGTTCATTCGCCGGATCCCAGAGCGGTTCATCCGCCTGCACCGTCGCGGCGCAACGCGCCCCGAAGATTTCCACCTCGACGGCGGTGCCGGGCACGTTGAGATCGGGGCGGATCATCCCCAAAGCCACCGATTTGCCGACCCGATACCCCCAGGCGCCGCTGGTGGTCTCGCCCACCACGGCCCCGTCATGCCAGATCGTCGACATATAGGGCGCGTCAGACTCGCCCGGATCGTCCAGTGTCAGCGTCACGAAAGACTTTGTCACCCCGCGCTGTTTTTCCGCCAGCAACGCCGCCTTGCCGGGAAAATCCTGCGGTTTGTCGAACTTGATAAACCGCGCAAGGCCCCCCTCAAGCAGCGAATAATCGGTCGAAAGGTCGCCCTTCCAGGCCCGATACCCCTTTTCGATGCGCAGCGAATTCAGCGCCCACATGCCGAAGGGTCTCAACCCCAGCGGCACACCCGCCGCCATGACGGCATCATAGACAGCACCTGTATCGGCCAGCATGGAATGGATTTCCCACCCCAGTTCCCCTGCGAACGACACCCGCACCAACTGCACCCAAATCCCGTCAATCTGCGCCGACTGATGCGTCAGCCAGCCTGCCGAAAGATCGGCATCACTGACCACCGCCAGAATATCACGCGCCGTGGGACCAGTCAGAATCTGACAGGAAAAATCGCAGGTGACATCCGACAGGGTAAAATCGGCATCAGCGGGCATATGATCGCGCAACCACTCATGATCGTGCCACTGGGCGACGGCGGCAGTGATCAGGAAAAAGAAATCATCGTCCAGCCGCATCGCCGACATTTCGGTCACGATGCGCCCCCGGTCGTCGGCGAAATACAGCAGCCCGATCCGGCCCACCTTGGGGATGCCCCCCACGCAGAGACCGCGCAGAAACTCCGCCGCCCCCGGCCCCTGCAGCCGGAACCGCGAAAACCCCGGCAAATCGAGAATTCCTGCACCGTCGCGTACCGCCTCACATTCCTCGCGGATCCGCTGTTCCCACGGTCCGGCACGGCCCCATGTTTGGGTCGCTTCAACGGATGTGTCGTCGCCCGGCTGCGCATACCAGTTCGCCCGTTCCCAGCCGTTGTAGGCCCCCATGACGCCGCCTTGGGCAATCACCCGGTCATGCACCGCCGACAGTTTCTTGTCGCGCCCGGCGGGCCATGCCTTCCACGGAAAATGCATCCCATATTCGTGACCGTAGGTTTCGACCGCCTTGTCCAGACAATAGGCCTGATCGGCATAGTCGGTATAGCGGCGCGGATCGACCGCCCACATGTCCCATTCGGTCGCGCCTTCAGTCACCCATTCGGCCAGCACCTTGCCTGCGCCACCCGCCTGAGTGATGCCGAACGTGAACACGCAGGCCTCGTATGCGTTCGGCACCCCCGGCATCGGGCCGATCAGCGGCAGGCCGTCGGGGGCATAGGGGATCGGGCCGTTGATGACGCGCCCGACACCCGAGGCGCCAAGCAACGGGACCCGCGCCATCGCATCCTCGATATACCACTCCAGCCGTTCCAGATCGTCGGGATAAAGCTGAAAGCTGAAATCATCCGGCATCGGATCGTCCGGCGACACCCAATGCGCCTTGCAATTTCGCTCATACGGCCCAAGGTTCAGCCCGGTCTTTTCCTGCCGCAGGTAATAGGACGAATCCACATCGCGCAGCAGCGGTAGCTTGCGACCGTTTTCGGCGCTCCACTGTTCAAGTTCGGCCAACGGTTCCGTCAGGAAATACTGATGGCTCATCGTGACCATCGGCACCGTGCGCCCCCCGAATGGCTTGAACCACTCGCCAACTCGCTGGGCATAGTACCCGGCGGCATTGACCACTTTGTCGCAGGTGATATCGCCCTTGTCGGTATGCACGACCCATTCGTCGGCCTTGCGGCTGACTCCTGTGGCCGGGGTGAACCGGAGGATCTTTGCCCCCAGCTGCCGCGCCCCCTTGGCCATACCTTGGGTCAATTGCGCCGGGTCGATATCGCCGTCGGCAGGATCCCACAGGCCACCGACAAGATCATGGGTTTCGATAAACGGATAGGCGGCCTTGATATCGGTCAGGTCCATCATCTCGATCTCGAGACCCTGATAGCGCCCCATGCCGCGGGCGCGTTCAAACTCCTGCATCCGCGCCTTGGTATGGGCCAGTCGGATTGACCCGGTGACGTGATAGTTCATCGGATAGTCGACCTCGGCCGCCAGCCCACGATAGAGGCCGAGCGAATAGCGTTGCATGTTCATGATCGCCCACGAATTCGAAAAGTTGGGGCAATTCCCCGCCGCATGCCACGTCGACCCGGCGGTCAGCTCGTTTTTCTCCAGCAGCACGCAATCGGTCCAACCGGCGCGTGCCAGATGATAGAGGGCCGACACGCCGACAGCGCCGCCACCGATAATGACGACGCGGGCGGTGCTGGGAAAATCACTCATCTTCTTGCTCCTCTTGCCTGATACCGTCGGCAATTTCGTAATAATCGCCTTTGTCGGCGACGTGGATGTGGCGGCGCAGGGTCAGGCCGGTGGGGCCGTCCATCGCGCCAAGAGCGACGCCCATTTCGTCCTCGTCATGGGCTTTCCAGAACAGGAACGACCCGCAGGTCGGGCAAAACCCGCGTTTGGCGGCGGGGCTGGCGGCGAACCAGCGCACCTTGCCCGATACAGTGAAACCGTCCATCGGCACGTTGACGGCTGCCCAGAAGTGGCCCGATTGCTTGCGGCACTGGCTGCAATGGCAGGCGGCGGGATCTTTGGCGGTGCCGCTTGCGGTGAATGTCACCGCACCGCACAGGCATGATCCATTCAGCATCGCGGACTCCTCAATACACCGGCGGCGCGATGACCCAGATCACCACGCAGGGGGCGTCATGCGGGTTGGCCCAGCGAAAAGGTTCGCCGCGCACTCGGAAACTGTCGCAGGGCGTCAAGTGAAATTCGCGCCCGTCGATCCACAAGTCCAGACGGCCCGACACCACATAGCCGACCTCCTGCGTCGGGCGCGACACGGCTTCGGCAATCGCCGCACCGGGCAGAAAGGTCGAATGGACCACTTCGAAATCGTCGGTCAGGTCGGGCGACAGCAGTTCCTCGTCCAGCCCCGCCGCACGCGACCCGATCGGGCGGCGGGCCGCTTTGCGCACCACATAGCCCTGCTCTTCGGGCACCGATCCGGCGCGCAACAGGCTGCTGACGGATATGTCCAGCGCCCTTGCGATCTGGCGCAAGTCGGTGATGGCGGGTTCGGAAATGTCTCGCTCGACCTGTGACAACCAGCCGACCGAGCGGCCGAGCACACCGGCCAGCCCCTGCAACGTCAGCCCACGCGACTTGCGCAGGGCGCGCAGGTCGGCACCAAGCGTGCGGGCATTCGGGGGCAGGGCGTGCAGCATCGAATCACCGTGAAAATCAGCCTTCAATTTTCACAATGGCAGACCCGACGTGAAATTTCCAACAAATTTTTCACGCCCTTCTTTTGGCCAAAAATACTCTCGCCGAAGGCATCAAAGTTCTTTCTTGAACGCCATCCGCAATATCGCGCCCAACCCATCGGCATCCGCCTGATCAAAGGCATCGGGACCATCGCTGTCGATATCGAACACCCCGATCAGCGCCCCGTCGCGCCCCCATACCGGCAGCACGATTTCCGACCGGGTTGAGGTCGCGCAGGCGATATGCCCCGGAAAGGCATCGACATCGGCGACGATCTGCACCTGCCCGGTCCGCGCCGCCGCGCCGCAGACGCCCCGCGAAAACGGGATCACAAGGCAACCATGTCCGCCCTGATACGGCCCGATCTTCATCAACTGTGGCGCGACGACCCGATAGAACCCGGTCCAGTCGAACCGGTCGTCCACATGATGCACCTCGCAGGCGATCGTCGCCATCAGCGATACGATATCGTCCTCGCCCGTCGTCAGCGCCGCGACCACCTTGGCCAGTTCGGCGTAATCCACCCTCATGGCCGTTCGATCGCAATCGCTGTGCCTTCACCGCCGCCGATACAGATCGCGGCGATCCCGCGCCGCAGGCCCCGCACCTCAAGCGCATTCAGCAGCGTCACCATGATCCGCGCCCCCGAGGCGCCAATCGGATGCCCCAGCGCACAGGCACCGCCATGCACGTTCACCCTGTCACGCGACACGCCCATCTCGGCCATGAACGCCATCGGGACGACGGCAAACGCCTCGTTCACTTCCCAAAGGTCCACATCATCAACCGACCAGCCCAGACGTTCCAGCAGTTTCCGTGCCGCCGGAACCGGCGCCGTGGTGAAAAGCCCCGGTGCCTGCGCATGGCTAGCATGGCCCATGATCCGGGCACGAACCGGCAGACCTGCATCGGATGCGGCCAGCACCAGCGCCGCCGCGCCATCCGATATCGACGATGAATTTGCCGCCGTCACCGTACCACCCTCGCGAAACGCCGGTTTCAACGTCGGGATCTTGTCCGGCCGGGCCCTTGCGGGCTGTTCGTCGGTGTCCACGACCACATCGCCACCCCGCCCCGGCACCGTGACCGGCACAATTTCGGACCCCAGGAAACCATCCTTCTGTGCCACCAGAGCCGCCGACAGGGATTGCAGCGCATAGTCATCCTGCGCTGCCCGCGAAAACTGGAACGCCTCGGCGCAATCCTCGGCAAAGCTGCCCATCAGCCTTCCCTTGTCATAAGCATCTTCGAGCCCGTCCACAAACATCGAATCGACGGCCCCCTGATGGCCGATCCGCGCCCCGCTGCGCATCTTGGGCAAAAGATACGGCGCGTTCGTCATGCTTTCCATGCCGCCCGCCACGATCACATCTGCGCCGCCCAGCGCGATCTGATCAAAGCCAAGCATCGCCGCCTTCATCCCCGATCCGCACATCTTGTTGATGGTCGTGGCCGGCACATTTTCGGCCAGACCGGCGTGAAACCCCGCCTGTCGTGCCGGCGCCTGCCCCTGTCCGGCGGGCAACACGCAACCCATCAGCACCTCATCCGCCGTATCCACACCGGCCCTGTCCAGCGCCGCCCGAATCGCCACTCCCCCAAGGGTCGACGCATCGATACCGCCAAACACCCCCTGAAACCCGCCCATCGGCGTTCGTGCCGCCCCGGCAATCACAACTGATCGCATCCCGAGTCTCCTTTTGATCCGCCCCCGAAAATGCCCCGAAAATGTCGCTTTGTCATCACGCCCGCGCCGCTATAGACCGGCATTACCGTCATTGTAGCTGCATAGCTTCCCTTGGCGCCACGTGTGATAGCCCCCACCCAGTCGCGTGGCGCCAAGGTTCCCCCCTTTACATTCCCGGCGCAACCCACTCCCCTGTTTCGACAGGAGCGATCCCGATGCGCGATTTCCAGAAACCCCACCGTTCGGCGGTATTTGCGTCCAATGGCATGTGCGCGACGTCACACCCGCTGGCCGCCAAAGTGGCCGTGCAGATCCTCGAGGCGGGCGGTAACGCTGTCGACGCTGCGATCGCCGGCGCCGTGCTGCTGGGGTTCTGCGAACCGCAGATGACCGGGATCGGCGGCGACTGCTTTGTGCTGTTCACTCCACCGGGGTCAAACGACATCCTTGCCCTGAACGGATCGGGGCGTGCGCCCGCCGGACTCGACGCCGCGAAACTGCGCGATGCGGGGCACAATGTGGTGCCGAACCACGGTGTCGAATCGGTCACGATCCCCGGCGCAATCGACGCCTATTGCAGGCTATCCGCGGACTGGGGCAAGATCGGCCTTGCGGCCAGCCTCGCCCCCGCGATCCACTATGCCGGGGCCGGGGTACCCGTCGCCCCCCGCGTGGCCTACGACTGGTCGGACACCGCCCATCTGCAAGGTGTGGCCCGCGAGATGTTCCTGATGAACGGCAAGGCCCCGACCACGGGCCAGATCTTTCGCGCCCCGCAACAGGCCGCCGCCCTGCGCGAGGTCGCATTGCACGGCCGCAACGGATTCTACGAAGGTCCGGTCGCCGCCGACATGGTCGCCAGCCTGAACGCGCTGGGCAGCACCCATACGCTGGATGATTTCGCCGCCACATCTTGCGACTACACCAATCCGGTGCAGGGCACATACGGCGGCATGGATTTGGTCGAACATCCGCCCAACGGCCAGGGTGCGACGGCAATCCTGTTGCTCAACATCCTGAAACACTTTGATGTTGCGGCGATGGCACCGCTCGGCGCAGACCGCGCGCATATCGAGGCCGAGGCGACGAAACTCGCCTACGATGCCCGCAACCGGTTTCTGGCAGACCCCGACCACATGACCCGGTTGGACCACATGTTGTCACCCGCAACAGCGGAACGGCTGGCGGCGCTGATCGACCCGAAACATGCAATGCCGACGCCGCCAGCGGCGGCAGAGGCGGTGCACAAGGACACGATATACATTACCGTCGTCGACAGGGACCGAATGGCGGTGTCACTGATTTATTCGATCTTTCACAACTTCGGATCGGGCATTGCCAGCAACCGATACGGCATCCTGTTCCAGAACCGCGGTTCCGGGTTTACCTTGACCCAAGGCCACCCGAACGAGGCCGCAGGCGGCAAGCGTCCGATGCACACGATCATCCCGGCGATGCTGAAACAAGGGGGCCGCGTGGTCATGCCTTTCGGTGTCATGGGCGGGGCCTATCAGTGCACCGGGCACGCGCGCTTCCTGTCCAACATCACCGATTTCGGGATGGACCCGCAGACCGCGATCGACGCCCCGCGCAGCTTTGCCGGCAACGCGCGCTTGCGGATCGAAACGACCTATGCGCCCGATGTGCTGCAAACGCTGGCCGACATGGGGCATGACCTGGACCTCGATCAGGGTCCGATGGGCGGGGCGCAGGCAATCAGGATCGGTGCGGACGGGGTGTTGGAAGGGGCCTCGGACCCGCGCAAGGACGGCTGCGCATTGGGGTATTAGATTTACCCGGACGATCCGTGCAAGGGGGGCGACAGGTTGCGCCCGCCGAACCGGTTCAATTCAACTGGAAATGCAGGGGATAATGGCCATCCTCGAACGGCCCGAACAGATCATCCAGATCGGGATGCTCGACAGGTTGGCCGGAATAGTCTGCAACCAGGTTCTGCTCGGACACATAAGCCACATAATAGCTTTGATCGTTCTGGGCCAGCAGATGGTAAAACGGCTGTTCTTTCTTCGGACGATTTTCTTCGGGTATCGATTCATACCACGCGTCAGTATTGGAGAACATTGCATCGACATCGAACACCACACCCCTGAATGGATGCTTGCGATGACGCACAACTTGTCCGAGATGATATTTCGCTCTAGTTTTTATCATTAACCTACATCCCCCAATCGCTATTTAGTCCTCTGTCAGGCGTCTGTCCACGCCGCAGACGGGCCAAAAGGGGAAACAGACTGTGCACCGCACCCCGGCGGCAGCCTGCGTTGCGGTGCCAGAATTGGTCAGATTGTGATCAGCAGCGGCATCTTTGGCATTTCCTCAAAAACGAAAATCCGCTAAGTTGAGCCAAAATAAATAATAAAAGAGCGAGAGGCAGATGAGCAGACTCTTTCGCGCCCTGACGATGCTGGTGATCCTGGGAAGCTGCGGCAGCAGAGAATACTCTGCACCGCGCGAACTGGACAACGCCTGCAGCATCGTGGCGCAACATCCGGAATACCTGCGGGCGTTTCGCGCCGCCGAACGCCGCTATGGCGTCGAGCCCCATATCCTGATGGCAATGATCTATCAGGAAAGCAAATTCATCGGCAACAGTCGAACCCCGCATCAATTTGCCCTCGGCATCATCCCGATCGGGCGCCAATCCTCGGCCTATGGCTATTCGCAGGCGCTTGACGGCACTTGGGAAGAATACCTGAACGGGCCGGGAAACCGCCGCGCGAAACGCGACGATATCGATGACGCCGCAGATTTCATGGGCTGGTACATGACCCAGACCGTTGCCGAAACCGGGGTACCGATCAATTCGGCCCGCGAACAATACCTCGCCTATCACGAAGGCAGGTCGGGGTATAACCGTGGCAGCTACAACTCGAAATCCTGGCTGCTGCGGGTTTCCCAGGAGGTCTCAGACCGGGCCGACTTGTACGGCGCACAATTGCGCAGCTGCAATCGTGCCTGACGATGCAGGTCGATCCCGCTGCCGTGCGCGATTTTGCAAACGCCGATGCTTTGGCCGACTGGCTGGCCGCGCATGGTGACACCACGACAGAACTGTGGGTCAGGATCGGCAAGGCCGGCAACCCGGCCCCTTCGGTCGACTGGACCGGCTGCGTTGTCGCCTGCATCACCCACGGCTGGATCGACGGGATCAAGAAACCTCTTGATGACTTCTGGTATCTGCAACGGATCACCCCGCGCAGACCGGGTTCGGCGTGGTCGCAAAGGAACCGCGATCACGCTGACCGCCTGATCGCGTCCGGGCAAATGCACCCCGCAGGAATGGCCCATGTCGCCGCTGCCCGCGCCGACGGTCGCTGGGACGCCGCCTATGCCGGGTCAGCTAACAGCAAGGTGCCGCCGGATTTCATTGCCGCATTGGACCGCCACCCCAGAGCCAAGGCGACATTCGCTACCCTGAACCGGCAGAACCTTTTTGTGATCTACTACCGCCTTGTGTCAGCCAAGCGCCCCGAAACCCGCGCCGCCCGGATGGCCAAACTGGTCGAGACGCTGGACCGGGGCGAAACCTACTACTGATTCCACCGGCTTGCCGCCGCCTGGATATTGAACTGGATATCGCCGATCTGGCCGCCTTTGGTCAGATCGCCCAATATCACTGTGGTCTGTCCGCCTGCGTCGTCAGTCACCACCCATTGGCGCAGTTCAACCGGATTTGCGGTAAAAACCAGTTGGATACTGCCGTATTCCGGATGATCTGGATCTTGCGCCGTCACCGTCGTGCTGGTGCCGTCTGACGTGTGTCCGGTCACCATCCGCGCCCGGCCCAGATCGACGTCGCGCGCCAGAATGATCGACAGCGGAGTCTGGTTGAGCGGATACCGGTCCGGCCCGGTGTTCGAGCGCGGGTCGAATATCGCGACCGAACCGCCACCTGCGATGACCAGTGCCCGGTCGGGCGGGTTATATTCGAACCGGATCCGGCCCGGCCGCTTGATGTACATTGTCCCCGTCGAAATCGTGCCATCACCGTTGATCTGGGTGAATTCGCCGGTCGCCGTCTGCAGGTCGTTCAAATAGGCCGATATCTCGGGCAGCGACACCTGCTGGGCACGTGCCATGCCACCAAGGGCAGCCAGCAACAGCGGCAGAAGCAAAATCAGAATTCTTTTCATCGGTCGCGCCCTTTGGTTTCTTGTCTTGCCAGACATAGGGTCGATCCAGCCCCAATCACAGATGTTAAGCAATAACGTGCCAATCCTTGATTTTCGGCACAATCATCGGAACCAGATGCTGCGCTTGACGATTGAATATTTGTCTTGCTGCAAAATCTTCCAACCGAAAGAACACATCATGCCCGAAGCATTCGTCGCCGGTCTGAACGGTCAAACCCGCAAAAAATCCATCGATGTCCTCAGCGAAACCCTGACAGATACCATCGCCATGGCGCTAGCCGTCAAACAGGCCCACTGGAACCTCAAGGGACCGGGCTACATCGGTGTCCATGAACTGCTGGACGAGGTCGACGCCCGGCTGCGCGATGGTGCAGACCTGATGGCCGAACGTATCGTCATCTTGGGCGGCATCGCCAAAGGCACCGCCGAAACCGTTGCAAAGGGGACCGGGATCAAGGCCTATCCCATGGATATCGTGGATATACAGGATCACATTCAGGCTCTGAAAGAGCGGCTCGAGGCGATGGGCGAGACTGTCCGCAAAGCCATCACCGCGACCGCCGAAGCAGGCGACGACGACACCGCCGATTTGCTGACCGGGGTCAGCCGGGCGGTCGACAAGGATACATGGTTCATCGGCGCGAACGCGCCTGCAAAATAGGCCCCGATTCTTTGGACCGGCGCATCTGGTCCATCTTGATGCGCCGGTTCAGTGCTGTTCGGGCACCAGCACCTCGCGCTTGCCCACATGGTTGGCCGAGCTGACGATGCCCTCGTCCTCCATCTGTTCGACAAGACGGGCGGCCTTGTTATAGCCGATCGCCAGTTTGCGCTGGATGTAGGACGTCGAACATTTGCGGTCGCGGGCCACGATTGCGACGGCGGTATCATACAAGGCATCCTCGCCGTCGGTATTGCCACCCAGCCCCATCACCAGATCAATGCTCGATTCCAAATCCTCGTCGGGACCGTCGACCACACCCGACATATATTCTGGCGGCCCGAAACCCTTGAGGAAATTGACGATTTCCTCGACCTCTTCATCCGAACAGAACGGCCCGTGGACCCGGGTGATCTTGGCCCCGCCCGCCATGTACAGCATGTCGCCCATGCCCAGTAGCTGCTCGGCCCCCTGCTCGCCCAGAATGGTGCGGCTGTCGATCTTCGACGTCACCTGAAACGAGATTCGGGTCGGAAAGTTTGCCTTGATCGTGCCGGTGATGACATCGACCGACGGCCGCTGCGTCGCCATGATCAGGTGGATGCCGCTGGCCCGCGCCATCTGCGCCAATCGCTGAATGCAGGCCTCGATCTCCTTGCCGGCGACCATCATCAGGTCGGCCATCTCGTCGACGATCACGACGATATAGGGCAGCAGTTCCGGCTTGAATTCATCGGTTTCAAAGATCGGCTCGCCGGTATCGTCGTCAAACCCGGTCTGCACGGTGCGGCTGAACATCTCGTCCTTGGCCAGCGCCTCGCGGACCCGGCTGTTGTAGCCTTCGATATTGCGCACGCCCATCTTGGACATCTTGCGATACCGTTCCTCCATCTCGGCCACGGTCCACTTCAGCGCGACAACCGCCTTTTTCGGATCCGTCACGACTGGCGAGAGCAAGTGCGGAATGCCGTCATATACCGACAGTTCCAGCATCTTGGGGTCGATCATGATCATCCGGCATTCTTCGGGTGTCAGCTTGTAAAGCAGCGAAAGGATCATCGTATTGATCGCTACCGATTTACCCGAACCCGTGGTCCCAGCAATCAAAAGGTGGGGCATCTTGGCAAGGTTGGCGATGATCGGATCGCCGCCGATATCCTTGCCCAGCGCCAGCGGCAGACGCATCTGGCTGTCGCCGAAATCGCGGGCCGACAGCATTTCGCGCAAGACCACCATTTCGCGGTTTTCGTTCGGCAGTTCGATCCCGATCACCGACCGGCCCGGCACCGTCGACACCCGTGCCGACAGGGCCGACATGCTGCGGGCAATGTCATCTGACAACCCGATGACCCGCGACGCCTTGAGGCCCGGCGCCGGTTCCAGTTCATACATCGTCACCACCGGGCCGGGGCGTACCGACACGATCTCGCCCTTGACACCGTAGTCGTCCAGAACCGATTCCAGCATCCGGGCATTCGCCTCAAGCGCCTCGTCCGACAGATGATGGCGTTCGACCGTCGACGGGCTCGTCAGCAGCGACAGCGGCGGATGTTCGTAGCCCGGATATTTCTCCTCGAACTTCAAGGCCGGCTGGGCCTCGGCTTGCGCCTGCCGGGACTGCGCAAAGGGCCGTTTCGCCGGATTGTTCACAACCTTGCGCGGATCGGCGACCGGAATGGTCATTTCCTGCAGCGGCGCGCGCATCCATTCCTCGTCGTCGTCATCCTCGATCTCTAGGTTCGCCTGATCCACGACCACTTCATCGTCCCGGTCAGCTGATGGCATTGGCACCGACGCGGCGATCGGCGCGACCGGTGGCGCGACCGGCAAGACCAGCGGGCGCGGACCCTTGCCATATGTCAGCGTCGGTTCGATCCGCAGACCGTCAGGCGTACGGATGACGGGCGAGGGGGCCGCCATGGGGATGGCACTGCGGTTGCGGATGACATCGTTGATGCGGGCACTGATCCGATCGCCCGAAGGCTGATCCGGGTCGGCCGACAGGCGCGGTTCGATCAGTTCGGGTACCGGCATCTGTGTGCGCTTCAGGAGCGGTGGCAGCAGGCTGCGCAGACCACGCGCCTGCGGTTCCGCGGCCCGCAGTGGGGCCACCATCGGACCGGCCATTGGCGGCATCACGTGCCGGGGCCGCTGTTGCGGAGTCTGTTCCAGACGGGTCGGCATTGCCGGATTGGCCCGCACCACCGCGGCGACCCTTTGTGCTGCTGTCATTTCGGGAACCGCGCGTGCCGCTGCCGCTTCGGCCTCCAGCAGCGCACGATCGGCACGCGACTGTTCGCGCCGTGCCTGCAGCGCCCCGGCGGTGGCTTGGGCGGCACGCACCGTTACCGCAGCACCCTGTCCCAGCACCCGCAACAACAGCGAGTAGGCCAGAATCAATCCGATCAGCAAAAACCGCAGCCCCGTGCGGATTTCATGATTAACGAAGCCCAGAACAAACGCCCCCATCGCCAGCATGGTGACACTGCTGACGACCGACATCATCTTGACCGCCAATGTGGTCTTGAACGGCACCACCGTCAGCATGACCGACAGCATCGTATCGCCAAACAATCCGCCAAGGCCAAAACTGTGGGTCCAGCTTTCGCCGGGGGTCAGCGTCGAGGCATAGACTGCGGCAACGGCGACCGCGATGGGCGCAAAGATCACCCGGCCAATCGCCCGTTCGGCGCCCAGATGCAGGGCAAACCGCGCCCCCCAGGTCGCCAGAACCAGTGGAATCCCCCAAGCGCCCCAGCCGACGATCATGAACAGCGGTGCCGCCACCGAAGCCCCGAACCGGCCCAGCCAGTTCTGTACCGGTGCATCGGTCGCCAGCATCCAGTTCGGATCATCCGGATTGTAGGACACGATCATCATCGCAGCCAGGACACCCAGCACGATCAGCCCCAGTCCCAGCAGTTCCTTGCCGCGCTTTTCAATCGCCGCCTGCAAATTACTGTCCAATAGCGGATCGCGTTGCCGTGCCTGATAAGATGCCATCTGTTCGTCCCTTACGCGTAAAGACAGTCGCGGATCTGGGTCAGACCCCGCTGCAATTCTTCTGTTGGGGCCACCATTGCGACCCTGATATAGCCTTGGCCGGGGTTGTCCGCCCCACTGCCGCGACCCAGATAGGCCCCCGGCAGAACCTGAACTCCGGTCTGTTGCCACAGCTTCAGCGCCGCCGCCTCGCCATCATCCACCGGCATCCATAGAAAAAATCCGGCCTCGGGCGTACGGTAGCCGGGAACCGAACCCAGCACCTTGTCGGCCAGATCGTATTTTTGCCGGTAAAGTGCCCGGCTCGCCGCGACATGATCTTCGTCGGCCCAGACCTTTTCCGAAACCCGCTGAATCGGCAGCGGCAAC
>JBBKXP010000279.1:0-3007 GCA_037969545.1 Paracoccaceae bacterium
GATCGTCCTTGACGCCCTGGATGAAGCAGGCATGCGGCTGCGGATGTTCATAGCTGGACGCGGATGCCGTCAGTTCGCCGGTCTTGTAGTCGACGTAGTGATGCCCCTGCGCGGGGCCGTCGATGCCGTAAGCCCAGTGCAGGCCGGTGTTGAACCACTGCGGGCTGTTGGGCGCGGCGCGCTGTGTCGCCAGCATGAACCGCATTTCGTCGTAATAGGCGCTTGCGTCCTCCTCGGACGAGAAATAGCCGCCCTTCCAGCCCCAATATGTCCAGGCCCCTGCTAGCCGGTCGAACACCTGCTTGGCGCTGGTTTCGCCACCAAACGTCGCGTTCTTGGCCGGGGCTGACCGCCGCAGGAAGGCAGGAATGCCCTTTTCCTTGACCGCCACGACAGCCGACGGGACGCCTGCCTTGCGGAAATATTTTTGCGCGATCACGTCGCTGGCAACCTGGCTCCACTTCGCAGGAATTTCGCAGTTTTCCAGTTTGAACACGACCGTACCGTCGGGATTGCGAATCTCGGAGGTGGCGGTGCGAAACGCCACATCTGTATAGGCGTCCTGCCCGGATGTCGTGAAATTCCGTTCGATTTTCATTGTCACTTGCCCCTTAGATGCACCGTTTCTGCGGCGTCTTGCGAAATATCGAACAGCGCGTCACGCTGTCCCCGATGTGCCGATTGCACTCGCTGCAGTTGGCGCAAGAAACCCGGCGGACTCGCAGTATGCACATGCAAGCCGATGCTAAGGTTCGTGTCGGGTTTCCCTTTTAGCAGGGGTGTCCGTCCCTCGCGCCGCCCCGCCACTAAATGTTGTGTGCTTTTCGTCGGCCTCCACAACCTGACGTATGCGGGGCGGAGGGGTCAACGCTTAATTTCGACAAATCCGCGCAAAAATTCATTGACTGCGAGGGACGAATGAGCGCCCTGCGGGATCACCTGATTCATCCACCGGATTGTCCACAGAATGTTAACAGAGGCGTGTTGAAAATTGCCGATCCAAAAAGCCAAGTGCTGTGGATAACTTACCGCGACAAGTTCAGAAACAGCGCGAACAGCACAGGCGTCTGGGTTTGGGCGATTCTCGGCTGCGAGAGATTCGGAAACGTGACTTTGCAGCGACCGGGCCGCGTGACAGAGTTGCCACATTCATCGGAGCCAAATCCATGCGTTTTCAACCTTTCGCCGTCTGCATCGCGTTGACAGCCTGTGCCACCCCCCCCGACCCGCCGCCGCGCCCGGAGTCCGAGGTCGGTATCGAACGCGCCTTTTTCGCCAGCTATCCTGATCGGCTTTTCGCGACACTGGCTGCGGTCTGCGATGGGCCCGGTCAAACTGTGGTGCGACCGGCCGAAAATCGGCTTCTTTGCGAAAGCCTGCCCGACCCCGAAAGCGCCGCCGCCCTGATCATGAACTATGACGGCACCGCCAGTGATTTGCCCCGGTTTGTGATCGGATTAAGCGCTGACCCTGAAGGCGAAGGTTTTGCCGTCGCGACCTACTACTACATCAGGGTGCCGCAGGCATCGGGGAAAGTTGTCGAAGTGCGCTTGCGTGACCCGGCACTGGTCCGAGAGATGCAGCGCACGTTGCAAGCCGCGGGCGGTGCATTGCAATGATGGATGTGGTCGGGGCGAGAGGATTCGAACCTCCGACCCTCTGTTCCCAAAACAGATGCGCTACCAGGCTGCGCTACGCCCCGGACCGGGGTTTTCTCTAGGCGTTACGGCGCCGTTTGGAAAGCCCTATTCGCAAGGCAGCGCAGCGTCAGGTCCAATTGCGGGATGCTGGATCAGGTCGCCAGGAGTGATTCCCAGTCGCGCTGCAAGGCCGCCGTTGATTTCGAGCACGAATTGCACCCCGGTGCCGCCGTCGATCGTCGTTTCGTCCAACGGAATCGCTTCGGGGTGAATGTTCAGGATCTCGCCGCGCGAGTCGATGAATATCATGTCGAGCGGGATCAGTGTATTGCGCATCCAGAATGTTGCGTGTTGCGGCGCGTCATAGACGAACAGCATCCCGCCCATCGTAGGAATCTTCGGCACGTTCATCAGGCCTATCGCACGTTCCTGCGGGTCATCCGCCAATGTAATGCCAAAGTTTGCCTGCCCCCAATCGCCTTTGATGGTGGCCCGGTCGGGTGCGCAGGCAGCAAATGCGCCGCCGGCAACTACGGCGATTGCCGCCGTCAGGATGGTTTGACCGCAGATTCCCAACTCAATACCTCGATTGCCATTTTGCCGCGTTTGCCTTCGATGACCCGCAGGCCGACCGCTTCGCCCGGTTGCAATTCGGCAAAGCCGGAACGGCGCAAAACCTCGACGTGCACGAACACATCGACTTCGGATCCAAACACATTTGCAAATCCAAAGCCTTTGGATTTGTCGAACCATTTGATCCTGGCCGGCACCAGAGCGGTCGCGGCCAGTTCTTCCGGATCGAATTCGGCAAGATCACCCAGCGGCAACCCCGGCAGGGTTGTCGGCGGCGAAATCGTCAGGACTTCGACCGCCTGCATGCCGCGTTCGGTCTGCTGCACCATCATGCTGATGCGCGACCCGTCGGCAACCGAACTCTGACCGAAATTGCGCAACACATTTGCGTGCAACAGAATGTCTGGTCCGCCTTCGTCGGCCACCACAAAGCCGAACCCCTTGCCCGGGTCAAACCATTTGACGAGTCCGTCCATGACGTGCCCGTCGGCATCTTGATCAGTGGTCATCAGCGTCTTTCTGCCCCCGGGGCCCATCAAGCCAGGGTCACAATGTTGCACAAAAAACTGCTTTTGTGCGGGAATCACAAGAGTAAACTCGTCCGTTTTACACGATGTTTGGTCTTGACTATGGATTCAGGCGTGACACCGACCATGCAGCGTCAGGTCGAATGCGCGACCATCGGAACCTGTCATGCAACCGAAAAGTGCCATCGGCCCAGAACTCGATTTCAACGGGCCGAATCCGGTATCCGCCCCAGAATTGCGGCCGCGCCGGGGTCAGACCCCTTGCCG
>JBBKXP010000280.1:0-5385 GCA_037969545.1 Paracoccaceae bacterium
ATCTTGTTCATTTCACCATCCTGCGCCCGCCGGAAAAGCAGGACGGGGTGCCGGTCGACGAGTTGTCGCTGATCGCCTTTCCGACACGCGAGCTGTTTCTGGAAAAGATCAACGATTTCGACCTGATCATCTTTGACACTTATCGGCGGCGCGGCATCCTGCCGAACACCTACCTCGAGAATATTCGTGAGTATGTGCTGAATGGCGGCGCATTGCTGATTTCATCCGGCGTGGAATACGGCGGCGCCGAAAGCATCTATCGTTCGCCGCTGGGTGATATCCTGCCGGGGGCACCGACGGCGCGGGTCTACGACCAAGGGTTCAAACCGCTGTTGACCGACATCGGCCAGCGGCATCCGGTGACGGCGGGCCTGCCTGATCTGTTCCCGGCGACGGATGACGGCAGCCCCGGCTGGGGCCGCTGGTTCCGCATGGTCGACACGATCCCGGTGCCCGATGCGACAGCGGTGATGAGCGGCCCGGACGACCGCCCGCTGCTGCTGCTGAACCGCGTCGGCGAGGGGCGCGTGGCGCTGCTGAATTCGGATCAAAGCTGGCTTTGGGATCGCGGCTACGAGGGCGGCGGGCCGCAGCTGGAACTGCTGCGCCGGCTGGCACACTGGATGATGAAGGAACCCGAGCTTGAGGAAGAGGCGCTGTGGGTCGAACCTGCGGGGCAGACGATGCGGATCATTCGGCGCACGTTGGCGGATGAGATCGGTCAGGTGACGGTGACGCATCCCGACGGGACCGAGACGCTGCTGACGCTGGACGAGGTCAGCCCGGGGCGGTTCGAAACCCTGTGGGACGCGCCCGAAGTGGGGCTTTACCGGCTGAAAGAGGGCGACAAGGAGACCGTGATCGCGCTGGGGCCATCGGCGCCCCGCGAGTATGCGCAGACCATTGCGACGGGCGAGGTTTTGAAACCGCTGGTGGAGTCGACCCTTGGCGGGATCAAGGTGCTGTCAAACGGGATGCCTGGTTTGCGCGAGGTCCGGGCAGGCCGCCCGGCCGCGGGCAATGGCTGGATCGGGATATTGCCGCGCGGCGCGTATCAGTCGGCGGATCTGACGATCAATCCACTGCTGCCCGCGTGGCTGTTCCTGTTGCTGTCGGCGCTACTGGTGATCGGCGCATGGTTGCGCGAAGGGCGGCGGACGGGGTGAAGTGTGGTTGCGGGATTGTGAGAACTGGATATAGGACCCGAATTGGCACGTCCGAACCCGGGTGAGGACGGATGCCTCTCAATGACGGCTGTGGACCCATCTTGCCGAAATTCTGCTTTGCAGCAAATTGCGGCTATTGCTGGACGGGCGAAAACCTTCAACAACTGCTTGAGTTGTGAACGGGGTTTTTGGCGGCATTAAGCAAGGCAGTGCGCTGATGTGCCACAAACGAGGGTTTTTGGCATCGCACTAAGATCCGCTGTGCGGACCTAGCTGCCATTCGCTACATCTAACCCAATGTCTGCTTTCTGATCGATGTGTATCGCAAACGGTGGTTTAGTTGGTGCCAAAACCGTTAGCGTTAGGGCTTCTTGTCAAGCTTTCCTAGAAGCCCGCGCACCTAAGAAGCGTGGACCTTACAAAAAATATTAAATTCAAACAGAGACACTAGCCAAAATGCTGTGCGTTAGGGAGAATTCCAAAATCGTGTTATGTTACTCTGAGAATCTCAGGAAGAGACATGAAATACTGGGTCACAGCAATCGTATTTTTACTAAGTGGATGCTCGCTTGATCGAATTGTCAGCTTCGATGGCTTCGTAAGCCAATTTGTTGCTTCGCCGACAATCATCTGCAGTGAGGATCCAGTCGAACTGAATTGGAACATAACGCAAGTTGCAAAAAGTAGGGAATTTTGCTCCATGCCAGATGGTGGCGTCTCGCCACGTCAACTGTGTGCAGCCACGTCGGATTGTTCAGTTGGGGGCATGTGCTTGAATGGCCTATGTGTCGCAGACTCAGTTGCGGGCGAATCTGACTTCAGAGAAATTGACTTTGGCGACGGGTGCTTCGAAGATACAATCTTTACAGTTGCAGATGGCGATGATCCAAGCGGTGTGAGTCCAAGAGCACCCACAGTTATTTTCAAGGATCCAAGGCAAAGTGGCCGAATGTCTGTTGTGCCCGAAGTTAGTACTACTTACAACGGCGAAGCTGGCAAGCGTACCTTTGTGGGAATTTCAGGTGAACGCATTGCTCGAACAGTCACTCTTATAGTGCGCTACTCGATTTTTGTTTTGCCGGGAAGCGAAAGCGTTGAACTAGCTCCTCCCATTCCATTTACTTACATTAGAAGTTGCTCTAACCCTTCCGGCCCGTGGACGCTATCTATGTCAAGCTTGGATTTGATTACGGGCGAAGATGTTGAGGTGTTGGCGGTTTCTCACAAGCACACTGAATCTGTCACCTTTACGTTAACAGACCCAAGCAAGCCCACCGTTACTTTGGCTCCCGGATCGAGTACGATGGCGTTGAATGGTAAGCTGTCCGACCTTTGGACTGCTTCGGTCGACGACAATGCACTTATACCTGCATCTTGTACCACAGACAGTCTAACCCCACTTCCGCCGATAGAAGTTGAAATACAGTTCAAATGCGTTCGAGACTCCGAATAACGTCACACCTCAGTTGTTCTTGCGCTCGACTGTTTGGTTCGACCTCGGAGTCGGTCTTCTGAGTATCCCGTGATTTCCAGTTCGTTGACTTTTGTCTCCTTCATTGGAAGATTCCCCTCCGATTTCCTGATATCAGACATTCGCTGCGACACGGAAAACCGGCAATATGGGCTCCAAGCCGCCATTCGCCGCACTCGCACACCCTCCCAAAAAGGACCGTTTGTTGAGCCCTTTAAATGGCCGCAGTACTGCAAAGTGATCGCTTCCAAACCACTACTTATACCATGAACGGGGCTCGGCTCTCGATAATGGCCTGTTCGAGCGCGGCGATACGGTCCTGACCAAAAAAGACTTCACCGTTCAGAACGTAGGCAGGAACGCCAACCGCATCAGCGGCGATAGCCTCGGCTGTATTACGGGCGCGGATGCCTTCAATGTCGTCCGTCCGTGCGCGGGCGATGATGGCGGCAGCATCGTGACCCGTTGCCGTGAGACGGCTCGCAATCTCGGCCTCAAGACTCAGATCGGCTTGGTCGCACCAGACGCCGCGCCCTACTGCTTCAATGTAGTCCAAAGCGTCTCCACCCGCCTCGATGATTGCGAGGGCACTCCGGTCCGCGAGCGCAATATCAATGGGAAAATGCCGCGGATTGAGGTTTATCGCGATGCCTCGCGCATGGGCAGCGCGTTGCAGTTCGATCGTCTCGTAGCGTTGTCGGACAGGTGCCTGTTCAGGGGTTGGAACGGCACCGGAATTTGCCCAAAGATCATGTAGCTTTACGGGCTTAACCCCGATGGTGGCACCGTGGCGATCCGCCATTTCCTTTAGCGCCCGATGCCCAAGGAAAGTAAAGGGCGATTGCCCGAATAGGTAATAGTCGATGTGAGCCACTGGTGTAGTCTTTCTGCCAAAATGGAGTTTTGCACGCTCTCGCACCAGAAGCCCACATCATCCATTGTCATGGATAATGATCAAGTGTCATCTGTACTATCTAGAACCGCCGTTTTGGAAAGCTACCGAAAGCAACCGTTGGCGCAATCTCAGCGAAAGTCACTATTTGTCCCGCAGCGCGGCATTGATCTAGATCGGATGAGTGTGTCTTGGCCCTAGCGCAACGCCACCACCGTCGTCCCGGCGTTCCAGCCATCGGTCAAGCACCGCGCCCGCAGGAAAACTTCGGTCACGCCATCCGGCACTGCGACGCCGCCCAGGCTGCGGGTGAAGGGCTGTTCGGTTTCGTGCGGATGCGCCAGAATCCGGCTGCCCAGTACAGTCCCGTCGGCCAGTTCGACCTGCCAGGCGTCAGCGTAGTGGTTCCATCCGGTGTCGGGGTGCGCGATCGTCACGTCAAACCGCCAGCCGTCGCCGGACTGGTCAAAGGTGACGCCGACTACCTCGGGCGGGTCGGCGCGGGCGGTGGTCGCGGTGAAAAGCAGGGCAAGGACGGTCAAGGGTTTCATCGGGAAAGCATATCGCGTCAGGCCTCGCTTGCCAAATCGCCAAATTGGTAATATATTTTTACCAATCTAACCGGAGGCGATTCATGGACATGCCCACCCCCGACCCCGCGATCCTGTCGCGCAAGGCTGAGATCGTTGCCCGGTTGCAAACCGTCTTGCCCCACGATGCGGTGATCCATGATCCCGCCGAAACCCGGGTTTACGAATGCGACGGGTTGTCGGCATACCGCTGTCCGCCGCTTTGCGCCGTGCTGCCCGCCTCGACGGCCGAGGTCGCGGCGGCGCTGAAGGTCTGTCACGAGATGGGCGTGCCAGTGGTGCCGCGCGGGTCGGGCACGTCGCTGGCCGGGGGCGCTATGCCGACGGCGGATTCGGTCATTCTGGGCGTTGCCCGGATGAATGCAGTGCTCGACATCGATTATGCCAACCGCGTAATCAGGGTGCAAACCGGGCGCACGAATTTGTCGGTGACGGGGGCGGTCGAAGCCGATGGGTATTTCTATGCCCCCGATCCATCCAGTCAATTGGCCTGCGCCATTGCGGGCAATATCGCGATGAATTCCGGTGGCGCACATTGCCTGAAGTATGGCGTCACCACCAACAACCTTTTAGGCGTGACCCTCGTGCAGATGGACGGCACCGTGGTCGAGATCGGCGGGGCGCATCTGGATTCGGGCGGTTACGACCTGCTTGGCGTGATTTGCGGGTCCGAGGGGCAGTTGGGCGTCGTGACCGAAGCGACCTTGCGCATCCTGCCCAAACCCGAGGGGGCGCGGCCGGTACTCATGGGGTTCACTTCAAACGAGGTCGCGGGCGCCTGCGTCAGCGACATCATCAAGGTCGGCGTTTTGCCGGTTGCCATCGAATTCATGGACCGCCCCTGCATCGAGGCCTGCGAGGCATTTGCCCACGCGGGCTATCCGATGTGCGAAGCGCTGCTCATCGTCGAGGTCGAGGGCAGCCCCGCCGAGATCGACGCGCAACTGGCGCTGATCATGGCCATCGCCCGCCGCCACGATCCGGTGGAGTTGCGCGAGGCCAAGGATGCCGACGAGGCCGCGCGCATCTGGCTGGGCCGCAAGTCGGCATTCGGGGCAATGGGTCAGATCAACGACTACATGTGTCTGGACGGGACGATCCCCGTGGGGTCGCTGCCGTTCGTGCTGAAACGGATCGGGGAGTTGTCCATGGATTACGGGCTGGACGTCGCCAACGTGTTCCATGCGGGCGACGGCAACATGCACCCGCTGATCCTGTTCGACGCCAACAAGCCCGGCGATCTGGACCGGGCCGAAGCGTTTGGCG